>WLPI01000009.1 GCA_009698845.1 Actinomycetota bacterium | reverse complement strand
GCTCCAGGAGTGACCCGGGCCGGATACACATTTGCGGGTTGGAATACAGCAGCGAATGCTTCGGGGACAAATTACGCAGTGGGAGCGACTTTCGATTCAAACACAGCGCTAGTTCTTTACGCTAAATGGAGCTCACAGATTACATTCAGCGGGAATTCAAATACGGGCGGAAGCGCACCTGCAGCAGTAACTGCCATCGGAAGTAATCCTGCAACGCTTGCCACGAACTCAGGAAATCTAACTAGAACCGGTTACACATTTGCGGGTTGGAATTCTGCTGCGGACGGAACAGGAACAAGCTACGCGGTTGGTTTAAATACATTCGTCGCAACGGGTGATGTAACTTTGTATGCGCAGTGGAACTCCTCCATAACGTATTCGGACAATAACGCTAATGGAGGTACTGCGCCTGCCTCACAAACAGCTACCGGCCAAAAACCTCTAACACTCCAGACCAATTCCGGTTCTCTAAATCGTACGAACCATGCCTTCGTTGGCTGGAATACTGCTGCGGATGGCAGTGGAACCAGATATGCAGCGGGTGCCACAAATTTTGTATCGAGCGGAAATGCCACTCTATTTGCCCATTGGTTGCCAAGACCTCAAATTCCGGTTTTCCAACAAAGTTCTGATTTGGGAAGTTCAAATACTGACAACATAACAAACGACTCAACTCCTGAAGTGAGCGCTTCAGGTTTGGTGGTAGGTGCATCGGTCACGATAACGGCGTACAACTCGGCCAACACAGCGATTGGAAGTTGCACATTTACAGCAACTTCGACAACGCAAGGATGTTCAATCTCGACTTCCCTTGCTTCAGAAAATTACTATTTCAGAGCTACACAAAGTCTTTATGGGTTTACTACTCCACTTTCAGCGAATTCAACACCCGTCGTTCGGATCACTACAACTTTGCCAACTGCCTACGTAACTACAGTAGGTTCAAACACAACAATTTCTTGGAAGAATTCTCAAACCGGCCAAGTTTCGGTGAATGCGACTGGAACCGCCTACCTTGTGCGCAGCACGGTTAATGTCACGGACATCAATTCAATTACTTCCGCAGATGGAAGTCTATGGAATTCTGTATCAATTACTTCAGCAAACGTTGCAACGAATATTGCGCTAACTGGGTTGCTTGGTGGAACGTATAAAGCTTACGCGGTGGATGTTGCGGGTAATCTAAGTTTGGCATCTTCATCTTCTATGTTGGTTTACTCGCAAGCAAACGCACCAACAGATTTAGTTGCTACACCAGGTGTAGGAACCATGGGGCCAAAGTTTGATTTAACTTGGACCGCTCCTACTGATACCGGCGGCGGAATTGATAGTTATTTAGTTCAATACTCCATAGATGGCGGATCAACTTGGATTTCCTTTCCTAGAAATGCAGCACCTGGAACTTCGTACTCGGTTTATCCAGTGATATACGAAACAGATTATCTTTTTAGAATATCAGCAGTTAACTTATGGGGAACAGGTACAACTTCAAGCGCATCAGATGTAAAGAAAGTTGATATTCCAAGTTGTTCTCCTACGACATCACCAAATGGATTCACATTTGTATTTCCAATTGGTGTTTGTGCATGGACTGTTCCGGCAGGGGTAACTTCTATAAAAGTTGATGCGCGTGGTGCGCAAGGTGGATGGGGCGATTACGCACCCGGAACTGGTGGACAAGTAATTGGAACACTCACTGTTACACCCGGCGAAACTCTATATATGTACGTGGGTGACCAAGGAGTCGGTTTTGGAGATACCTCAAATCCCTTAAGTGGCCGTGGTGGATTTAACGGCGGTGGCTTTGGTGGAGCTGGTGGGGCTGGTGGAAGAAACGGTTCTGGTGGTGGTGGCGCCACAGATATTCGTACTTCGATAAACAGTGTGGCATCACGCGTTGTCGTAGCTGGCGGTGGTGGCGGAACGACATACCAAGGAAACTCTTGCTGTAGAAATATTGGCAACGGCGGCAACGGCGGCGGAACTACTGGTGCGCAAACTTCAACTTCAGATGGTGCTGGCGGAGGCGGCGGAACACAAAGCGCTGGTGGATATTCATATGGCACAGCAGCCGGTGCAGGTATCGGTGGCACAGGACAAGATGCAGTCTCTCCGAGCACGCTTGGTAGCGGCGGAGGCGGTGGTGGGTACTACGGCGGTGGTGGCGGTGGTGGACCCTGGAGAACTGGCGGCGGTGGTGGATCGTCCTACGTTTCCAATGGTCGATTTACTTCAACAACAAATTCTCAGGGCGTTAACTGTGCGCCTGGGTTTCTTGCAATCACGGTAGGCGATGATGTTTCGCAGGTTCCTCCGATACCTAATACGTGCGGAATAAATGGAGATACAACGCCCCCTGTTGTTTCAACTGCAGTAGCACCAAGCGTGAACGCGGCAGGTTCAATAATTACAATCATTTACACCGATGTAAGTTTCTTAAATACAAACTTTGTTCCACCATCGCTTTTCACCGTCACCAGCGGCGGAACTAACGTTGCTGTTTCAAGCATTACCTTCTTTAACAAAGTTCTTTACCTCAATCTTGCTCAAAATCTAAAGCCAGGAGCGACGACAACAATCGCCTACTCAGATCCAACTGCGGGAAATGATGTCTACGTCGTCCAAGATGCATTTGGAAACGACGCTGGAAGTTTTTCAAATGTATCGATCCCAACATCCGCGATTACGGTCGCTATTCCTACCACTCCTATTTTGGCGGCCGCGTCCGATTCGGGTATATCGAACAGTGATAAAAACACTAATGACAATACCCCTACGTTTTCGTCGAGTTCTCTGGTAGTTGGAGCCACGGTTACATTTACCGCTACACCATCTGCTGGAAGTGCCGTCACATGCGTAATCACTGCAACGGCAACCACAGATTCGTGCACTTTCACAACCTTGTCCAACTCAACTTACTCGATTGCTGTAAAGCAAACTAGTGGAACTGTGACATCAGGTTCACCAACTCCGTTGACAGGCGTTGTAATCGACACGACAAGGCCAACAGTCGCATTGACATCAACCATTACCAATGGCGGCAACTTCACGGCAACGGTTTCGGCACCTTCAACTACTTATACAATTACCGCAACATTTAGTGAAGCTGTGAGTGGGCTATTAATAAGTGAGATAACTAAAGACGCTGCATCAACAGGGTGGTCGATTAGCACTTCCTTGTCAGCATCCAGCACCTCTGTCTATACATTTATTGCGTCAAACTCACAAGGAACAGGAAATACCGCAGGGAAATTACTGCTGCGTATTGCAGAAGGCGTAGCAGCAGATACTGCTGGAAACACTAATACCGCCACTACAAATGATTTTGTGATTAATACCCTTATTCAGGTTACTTTGAGCAATACTTACGGAACCGCGAGCCCAGTCGTGGGCGGAAATGTTGCATACGCTGCACAGACAAGTAGCGGAGCAGCAATCACACTTCCGGGAGCCGGAACATTAACTCGAAATTATCATTCCTTTGCAGGATGGTCGCTTACTACAAATGGCAATGGAGCCGTAATCGGTTCTACTTATACACCGACCGTTCCAACGACTTTATATTCTTCGTGGACACCGAATACCTTTGTCGTTTCATTTGATGCCAATGGAGGAATCGGATCTCCTGATAGCGCAACAGTTAGCAACACTTATGGCACAACAGGTTTGGCTATTTCATCTACTTACAACCGTGGCTCACTAACGAGAACTGGTTACACATTTGCAGGTTGGTCCGCGTCCAATGGCGGAGCGGCCGTTACAAACCCTTATTCGCCAACTTCATCACTTACCCTCTACGCGCGTTGGACGGCAAACACATACGCAATTACATTTGATAGCAATACGGCAACAAGTGGAACCATGAATAATTTAACGATCACCGCTGGAGACAGAATTGCGCTTTGGGGAAACCTTTTTGTAAAAACCGGTTTTACTTTCACTGGTTGGAATTCGGCTGCCAACGGTAAAGGAACTCCGTATGGGGAAGCTGCATTAGTAACTCTCTACGGAAATACGAGGCTTTATGCACAGTGGAAAGTGCTAACACCGGGCACCCCAACGATTACGTCAGTTTCTGCAGGAAACACTTCTGTCGTAGTCACTGTTGCAGGTGCGGGCATCTCAGGCTCTGCTGGTGCAGTTGATTCCTTTACAGTCCAGGCATATAACGACGCAGGCACGCTGCTCACCGGAAAAACTTGTACTGTTTTGGCAGCGGTTTCACCACTCAGTTGCACAGTTTCAGGTCTTACAAATTTAACGGTCTATAAGTTCAAGACAACTGCTTTCAATTCAACGGGAAGCCGTGACAACGGCGCAGGTTTCTCACCTTCTGCTACGCCGGCCCCATACACAGTTATTTACAATATAAATGGAGGCACTTCAGGTGCTATTTCAAACGGGTCATACAATTTAGGGACACCGCTCACTCTTCCTACTCCTTCGCGTAACAATTACACATTCAGCGGTTGGTATGACACAACAACAGCGGGAACGTTAATTGGCGTTGGCGGAGCTAGTTACTCTCCAAACAGCTCTAGAACAGTTTATGCCCGCTGGACTGGCGTTGGATACACAATTACCTACTACGCCAACGGTGCAACATCGGGAACAGTTCCTTCATCGGGAACGTTTACCGCAGGCGGAAGTTCATATTCAATCGCTGGGAATACTGGAACTTTAGTTAGAAATGGATACACCTTTGGTGGGTGGGATACATCAACAGCTGGGAATGGAACTGCGTATGCGGTCAACGCTTCATATAGCGGTAATGCCAATCTGAATTTATATGCAAAATGGAACCCTGTAGCGCGCACGGTTACTTACGCAGGAACAACATCTTCTGGTTCTCTACCTGCGCAACTTATTAATCGTTTTATCGGTGATACCTTCACGGTTTCTTCCGCATCTGGGTTTGCGCGAAGCGGATTTGCATTCACGGGCTGGTCTGATGGAGCAAATCTCTACGCAGCTGGATCGACTTACACTGTTTCAACTGGTGATGTAACCCTCACTGCACAATGGTCAGCTCTTTCATACTCTGTTACATATTTGGCAAACGGTGGTAGCGGCACACTTCCTATCCAGGCAAATCTAAGTAACAGTGAGACATTCACCGTTTCCGCTAATCCGCTATCCAGAACTGGTTACACATTTGTGGCGTGGAACGATGGAAGTGCAAACTTCGCTCCAGGTGCCACATACACAATGTCGGCAGCTAACACATCTCTCATCGCTCAGTGGACAGCCACTGGCTACACGATTACTTACAGTGGCAATGGCTCTGATGGCGGCAGCGCCCCAACTACCGGTAATTATGTAACAGGCGGCGCCCCATACTCAGTAGCCCTCAATACATATACGAAGACTGGATACACATTTACCGGATGGAAGTCTGCTGCTGGCACTGATTACGCACCGGGTGCTGGGTATGCATCAACTGCCAATCTTGTGCTTTCTGCGCAGTGGACACCGAAGGTGATTGCAATCTCGTATAACACCAATGGCGGTACTGGTTCAGCGCCAGTTTCAAGCAATTGGACTTACGACACAGCTACTGCCGCAACACTTGCTGCAGGAACTGGTCTTGCAAAGCTTGGCTATTCCTTCGGGGGTTGGTCAGCATCTGCTAGCGCAACTACAGGATTGACAACAGATACTCCATCGTCAAGTCTGACTTATTACGCCGTATGGACGCCTGTGACTTATACGGTTACATATAACGCCGGAACAGGTGGATCTGGAACTGCGCCTACCGAGGCAGGAAAGATTCTGGGGGCAACATTCACTCTGGCATCAGGTAGCGGCCTTACTCCACCACCACCTACGAATAGCGGTGCCACAACTTACTCATTTGCATATTGGAACGATGGAACCTCAAATTACGCAGCCGGTGCCACATACTCAATGCCTGCAGGGAATGTAAATCTTGCAGCGCAATGGATTGCAATCTACAACGTCACCTATAACGCAAATGGTGGATCAACATCAATTGCGAGTGTGCAGTTGGCAGAGAACGATTCTATGACAGTTGGCGCTGCAGCAACTCGCGATGGATACACATTTGGTAAATGGGTTGCACAGTCAAATGAACAATTTGATCCAGGTGCAGAGACAACTGTTCAAGCAAATAAATATATTTTCACAGCCACTTGGACAGCTATTCCTCGCTCCGTGACATACGGACTCAATGGAGGCACTGGTTCAGCACCAGCCACTCTTACTGGCAGAACTATTGGTCAGATCATTACCCTCGATTCCACCTCCGCAACCAAAGCGGGCTACACCTTTGGCGGCTGGACTATTAATTCAGTTATCTATCCTGCAGGGGCTTCATTCACAATTGGGAATGGTGACGTCGCACCGGTAGCTGTCTGGAACCCAGCGACGTATGTGATTACTTATAACGGAAACGGCGCAACTAGTGGAACGGTTCCTGGAAGCGGAGCCTTCACAACCGGCGGCTCTTATACAGCTTCAACAAATACCGGAACCCTTGCCAAAACTGGATTTACCTTTGTTGGTTGGAATACCACGGCCAACGGTGATGGAACGAGTTATTTAGAGGGTGCAACAAATGTAACTGCAACGAGCGACCTCATCTTGTATGCAAAGTACAGCGCTGCTTCATACACAGTTTCCTATGATTTAAATGGCGCCACGAGCTCGCAACCATCCCAATCTCCAGTTCAGTTTGGATCAACATTCACAGTTGCATCAGCAGCAACTCAGGTGGGAAAGACATTTACTGGATGGAGCGATGGCTTGAATACTTATGGTGGTGGAAGCACCTACACAATGGGCAGCGCCAATGTAATTCTCGCTGCAACTTGGGCGAATCAGTTGTATGCGGTCACATACGCGCTTAATGGCGGTACTGGCGCATCAGCACCTACTCAGATTTCACTTTCTTCTAGCGATACTTTCACCGTTCAATCAACACCGGCAACTAAATCGGGATACTCGTTTGGTGGTTGGAGTAACGGATCAAATACTTATCAACCAGGCTCTACATTTGGCATGACTGCGAGCAATGTTGCGCTTACCGCTATTTGGAATGTCGCTGCTCCTGGCGTGCCAGGGACTCCAACGGTAACTCCAGGAGATGGAAACGCAACTATCGCCATCGTTGTACCCTCATCAGGTGGGGCACCTACTTCTTACTTAGTAACCGCTTCTCCTGGTGGCGCAACATGTAACGTCATCTCACCAGCGACTTCTTGTGTAATCACGGGTCTCTCTAATGGCACAAGTTATTCATTTACTTCTTCAGCAAGCAATGCCACTGGTGGAAGTTCTGCATCTGCAGCTTCGGCAACAATCAGTCCAGCTGGTAAACCGGGAGTACCGACCGGAGTTACAGCAACCATTGGGAATGGAGCGGCCACGGTTTCGCTCACACCTCCTTCTATTACCGGCGGGCCAGCAATTACTTCATACACAATGACTGCTTCACCGGGGGGAGCGAGTTGCACAATTAACGCTCCGCAAACTTCGTGCGCAGTTTCACCGCTCAGCAATGGTACGGAGTACACCTTTACTGCAACTGCTTATAACGGAGTTGCTCAATCAGATTCGTCTACAGCATCGGCTGCGGTAATACCTGCAACGATTCCAGATGCACCAACAATTACTTCGGCGTCAAGCAGTTCATCGGGCACGACAACCGTGAACTTCAGTGCACCAACCAACACTGGTGGGTCGGCAATCACTGGTTACACAATCGTTTCTGATCCAGGTGGATTTACTTGTGCCGCTGCCGCTAATGCAACTTCTTGTTCGGTCACCGGATTATCCGATGGCGTGGCCTACACATTTTCTGCCATCGCTTCAAATGCAATAGGAAATTCGACTTCCAGTTCACCTTCATCATCAGTGACTAGTGCAGGATTACCGAATGCACCATCAACTATTTCTGGAACAGTTGGAAGTGGTCTAATCTCCGTAAGTGTTTCAGGCGCAAATGCGCGAGGATCAGCAATTACTGGTTACACCGTACAAGCTTACGATTCAACTGGCACCGCTATTCCTGGGAGAAATTGCTCCATATCGCCACCAGCCACTTCTTGTAACGTATCCGGACTAACAAATGGATCTTCATACACCTTCACAGCAACGACAACCAATGGCGTTGGAGATTCAAGCGAATCTGCACCGTCGGCTTCCTTCACGCCTGCTGGCGTTCCAAGCGCACCAACCGGGTTAACCGTTCTGTCTGGAACAGGAAAAGTGAACGTTTCGTGGACTGCGCCTGCTTCAAACGGTGCAGCAATAACTTCTTACACAGCACAGGCATATGACGAAGCGGGCAATTCCGTCACCGGTGCCACCTGCACAATTTCAGCTCCTTCTACCTCATGTGATGTCTCAAATAATTTAGATGCGGGTGTTAATTACACCTTCAAAGTTATCGCTTCAAATGCCGCCGGCGCAGGTTCGGCATCTTCTGCTTCATCTTCTGCTGCGATAAACGCCGCCCCAAGTGCTCCAAGAAACGTCACCGCTTCTACATCATCGGGATCGGCGACGGCATCGTGGGATCCACCTGCTGACAGCCGCGGATCAGCCGTGATTAGTTACACAGCAACTGCTTACAATTCAAGTAACAATGCCGTAGGAAATTGCAACGTTACGGCTCCTACGGAAACTTGTACCGTTACAGGACTTTCCAATGGAAGTGCTTATACATTTAAAGTTACCGCTACCAACGGAATCGGTACATCGATCCAATCATCTGAATCTTCCCCCGTCACGCCTTCAACTGTGCCAAATGCACCAACTAGCGTGGTGGCATCTGTTGGTGACGCAAGCGCCTCTGTGTCATTTACAGCTCCAGTAAATAATGGTGGATCTTCGATCACGGAATACATTGTGTACGCAAGCAATGGTTCAACAAGTTCCGGATCTTCATCACCGATTTCAATTTCTGGATTGGTTAATGACACTTCCTATACATTCACTGTAAAAGCAAAAAACATTAATGGTGAATCGCTCGCGTCAGCGCCATCAGCAGCAGCTACTCCAAAAGCTTCACTTCCACCGGCAAAATCCAACGATGCGGAACCATCCGGCTTCGCCTATGTTGGTTCAACACTTACTTCTCAGGTTGAATTTAGCGGTTCTCCAACTCCAACAAAGACCTATCAATGGCAGGTTTGTGCTTTAGATTCAGATTTGAGCTCATGCCGCGATATTGCTGGGGCAACTTCAGCAACTTATATCCCATCAATTTCCGACGAAGGCAAATTCATACGCGTAGAAGTCAAGGGAAGCAACGTTCTTGCTTCAGATGTAACTGTGACTTCTGCGCTGACTCTCGTGATCAACCCAGAAATTGTCTTTAACGCACCAACATCTGGTCTTTCCGGAACCGCTGGATCTTCTTTTGTTCTCAGCGTGGTGGCAGCGGGAGGTGTAGCCCCGTTCAATTACACAGTTTCGAGTGGAGCGCTGCCAAATGGATTGGCTCTGGATGCCACATCTGGGCAGATTTCCGGAACACCAGCGGCGGCAGGTACTTTCACTTTTGTCATAAGAGCATCAGACTCAAACACTGCAACGAAACAAATGAGTGTCACTTTAACTATTGCGACTTCAAACAATTCTCCATCGCCGCAACAGAACTCATCTCCAGAACCCGCAAGTAATTGCGACTCCGCATGTCAGGCAATCAGAGATGCACGTGCAGCAGCCGATAAAGCAGCAACGGATGCAGCTGCAAAAGCAAAGGCCGACGCAACCGCAAAGGCTGCAGCCGATAAAGCAGCAGCGGATAAAGCAGCAGCGGATGCTGCGGCTAGGGCGCAGAATTCAGCAATAGCGAAAGCGGCCGCTGATGCAGCAGCAGCAGTTCGAGCAGCAGCGGATGCTGCGGCAAAAGCATCAGCCGCAAAAATTGCGAAAGAAGCAGCGGATGCTGCGGCTAAAAAAGCTGCTACAGCAATAAAGGCAGCGCAAGATGCTGCGAAATCACAAACAGGCTCATCATCAGCGTCTACAAATGCGGCGGCAGCGAAAGCTGCAGCAGATGCACAAGCAGCCGTTAAAGCCGCCGCCGCCGCTGCATCTGAAGCGGCGAGTGCGAAAAAACAAGTTGATATTTCACTGAATCTTTCGGTAACAGCGGCGAAGAAGGCGACCGACTCAGCTGCTGCGCAGAGGCAAGCCAACGCAGTAGCTGCCGCAGCAAAGGCGGCTGCAGAGGCAGCGGCAAATAAAGCCGTGGAAGATGCCACCGCGGCAAAGGCGAAAGCGTCACAAGCAGCTCAAGCCGCGGCAGAAGCTCAAGCCGCGGCAGTTGCTGAAAAGCAAGCGGCAGCCAAAGCAGCGCTGGATGCACAGACTGCGGCCAAAGCGGCTTCGATTGCTGCAGCTGCAAAAATAGTTGCGGATCAAGCCGCGCAAAAGGCTGCCGCAGATTTAGCTAAAGCGTTAGCAGAAAAGGCTACGCAGTCAGCGAAGATTGCAGAAATTATCGATCCAGTCGCAAAGGCTTCCGCACAAACTGCATTAGATGGAGCAGCGAAGAAAGTTGAAGAACTCACTAAGGTTGCCGCAACAACTTCTCAGGAATTTGAAACGAAGGCAAAAGAAGTTGAGACTACTCTCGAAGCAGCAAACCAGGCAGTCGAAATGGCTAAAGATAAAAATGAACGTGCTGAGAAATCTGCTCAAAACGCTGAGGAGAAAGTCTCTGTAGCATCGCAAGCGGCAAAGGTCGCAACGAATTCGACAGCGGCAGCAACTGCCGCAACCACGGTTGCCAGATCACTTCCAACGACGGTGAAAATTGCTCCTTCCAAAAATACGAATAGCAACACCTCAATTTCTAATGGAAATGGAACAAAGGCAACCATCACGGGACTTAAGCCTGGTCAGAAGATTAAGGTAACGGTCAAGATCAAATGAGAAAGCTTTTTCTTCTGGCTATAATTATTATTAACTTCTCAGTGCTTCCATCTTTCGGTGCTGACAATGTCATTATCGACCGCATTACTCAAAGCGAAGCTGAAGAGTTAGATCTGACTATTCCTGATGACGTCCCGGCGGGTTTTCACTCAATCGAAATCGAAGTTTATGACGATGCAGGCACAGTTAGTAAGAAAGAGATTCCTTTCTGTAAGAATCTAGATGGCGAGATTCACTGGGATAATTTGTGCCCGGATGTCTTAGAAGCGAATGCTCAAGCAAAGCTCGACAAGATAAAAGTGCCGAGCGAGCTCAAGGAATACGATCCACTTTCCGATACTGAAAAGAGTAGAGATCTTCAAATAGCTGCCTTAGCGGCACTCGCTGCCCTTGGCACTGCAAAGAAAGAAGAGAAAGAGCCGGAAGATCAAGAACAAGAAGACATTCAGGGCGTTAAGGCAGGTGACTTAAAACTTCTCTCACATGAGCCTGGAAAAGGTGATCTTTCCCGAACTTGGGACCATAGATTCACAGACGAGATTGATCTTCGCTTCATCGCTCTAGCTCAGTGGGCTAATCGCTTCTCACCACTCTTAACAAGAACAATTCAGGACGGAAATTCTCTTCGCGCAGTATTTGGATCCTGGACAGTTCTCCTAATTCCTTTCGCTCTAGGTCTCGGTTTAAGCGCATCGATTGATGTTGCAGGAAATGCCCTTCCGCCAGCAGTTGGAATCATCATGGCAATCATGACAATTGCAGTATTTGATGCCTTCGCTGGATTTATTGCGGGCCTTGTCTTCTTCCTAAGCACCTTGCTTACGGGTCACCTCGGCAGCCGCCCAGAAATTCTCACCACATTTGGAGTCATGGTCTTCTTCTTCGCACCCGCTCTGCTCGCAAGCTCATTCCGCCCGCTACGCAGAAAGATCGAGAATAGAGATCAACTTTGGGAGCGTCTGACAGATCTTGCTCTCGGCACCGTTCTGACTTATTGGGTTATCACCAAGATGGTTGGAGCGATGAACGGCTTGGCCAGACTTGAACTTCCAATTACAAATTACGGAACGAAGCTTGGCATTTATGCCGCGTGCCTATTGGTTCTGCGGTATGTATTTGAAGAATCGGTTTCGCGTCTATACCCGGTAAGGCTTGAAACCTTGCATGTGGAGATTAAAGAGCCTGATATCTACCAGAAAATCATCTCCCTTGAATTTAAGATCTTTTTCTTCGTCATGTTGGCACGTCCATTTGTGGGTTACAACTTGCAACTCCTGCTTGGTGCGATGATCTTCGCCATTCCTACAATTACAGGCTTTGCGCTCGAAGATGGGCTGCCAAAGAAGAAGCTTTACCTTCCTAAGGGTGCCCTAAAAACAATTGTGATGATTTTCTTCATGGCCTTTATTTCAAAGGCCATTGAAGGTTCATTCGCCAACCCTGAGACGTTCCTAAAATGGAACTTTGTGGTGATGGCTCTACCTGGGCTTGCACTTCACTATCTTGATGCGATCACTGATTCCCCTGGTTCACAGTGGCGTGAGAACAAGACAGGCCGATTGATTTATCGAATTGGTGGAGTCGTAATTTTCGTTCTCATCATTCAGATGGTGCGTGGAGTGGATTTAGCGGGTTGGCTGATTTAAGGGCAATAGGCTGGAGAGCGCGCACAAGTTAAGCTCTACGTGCCTTTCACACCGGAAGGCTTTTCTTTCATATGGCGGACATTGCCCAAATCCGGCACAATCTCGGGATGAAACGCACCCTCGCGGCCCTTGTAGGAATGACTCTCGTTTTGAGTTTAACCGCGTGTGGGGAAAGTTCTAAGTGGTACGCAACTTCTAAAGAAGATGGTGTTTATTTCTCTGTTCCTAAAACATGGTCGGGTATATCAACATCTGCGTTAAATAAGTATGAGAAAGAGTCCGAAGAAACCGAGGCAGGTTCACGCCAAGCGCTCGTCAAATGGCAGATTGCTTACTCAACAGATCCAAAGTTCAAAGTTTCCCAAGTCTTTAACCTCATTGCACCTTCACAACCTTTGGTTTTCGCTCGAGTCCGGGAGCTTTCAGGACAAGAACGTAATGAATTCTCATACAACTCTCTTCGCGATGTAATTGTGCCCGTTACTAAAATATTGGATGGTGACGTTACAGGCACGCCGGATTTTGAGATTTTGCGCGACGAAGAGATTGTAGAAAAGGGTGCTCGGGGGTTGCAGACCATCTATCGCTTCACATTTGAGGGCGTGACACAGACTTTTAATCAGATATCACTCATGTCAAATAATCGATCAAAATTGTATTTATTCGTAGTCAGATGTGAGAGCAAGTGCTACACCAAGAATAAGAAAGAAATCGACGAAATTGTTAGTTCATATACAGTACAGGGAGCAAAATGAGTCAGCTAGAAAATCGCACCAGCAGACCTCGCGATACTGATCGCAAAACTCGCATCCATCTCTCTTTCTATGACCGTATCAAGTTCTTACTTCTCTTTGGGATTACCTTTCTCATACTTACCTGGTCCAGCCTTGCTGAGAATCCAATCTTGAGCGTTGAGGATGCGTTAAGTGAAACAGCACGCTCTAAATCTTGGCTCATTGTTCTCGCTGTCATTGAGGTAATTCGCCAGATTCACTTTATCTTGGCCGAATTAATGGCGCCGTATCACGGTATCTGGAAGCGATACTTTGGATTTGTTGATCGTCAGATTCACAGATTGAGCGACTGGACCCGCTTCCGTTTATCTCGTGCCATTAAATGGTCGCTCATAATCTTCCTTCTCGCCGTCATTCTTGGTGTGATTTACGATGAACCTCCAATCAAAGCGCTCTTCCTTGCACCGAAGGCATTTCTCTCGGCGCTACCATTTTTGGCACAGCTCATGTTTGCTGTCGTCTTTATCGTTATTCAATTTGCAGCGCTCTTTTACTTCCTAAGTCGTGGTGGTGTTGATACATATTTCCCAGATGACATCCGTACCCGCTTTAGCGATGTATGGGGACAGGACCATGTTCTCAATCGCATCCGTGAAAACTTGCTCTTCCTCGAGACTCCAGAAGAGATCGAAAAGCATGGTGGATATGTGCCGGGCGGAATTCTTTTGTGGGGCCCTCCTGGTACAGGTAAGACTCTGATGGCGGAATCAATGGCTGGAGAAACCGGAAAACCATTCGTCTTTGTTGACCCAGGTGCATTTACAAATATGTTTATAGGTATCGGAGTCCTCAAAGTTAAAAGCCTCTTCCGTAAGTTGCGTAAGTTAGCTCTGCGTTACGGTGGCGTTGTTGTCTTCTTTGACGAAGCAGATGCACTTGGCAATCGCGGAATCATTACTCAAGGTGGGCCGCAGCGAACTTCCACCATGAATAAGTCAAAGATTTTTGAAAGTAATTGCCACGGTGGCACCTATTTGTCTGAATCTGCAGTCTCGGCAATTACCCGCGAAAAGTTTGTTATGGGTGGGGCTGCAGGTGGCGGCGGTGGTTCGGGAACTCTACAAGCGTTACTGACCGAACTTTCTGGGCTCAAGAAGCCGCGTGGATTCTTCAATCGTATTGTGCGACGCACATTAGGTATGCGCCCAAAGAATCCGCCAAAGTATCGAATCCTTGTCGTGATGGCTACCAATATGCCTGAATCTCTCGACGAAGCGCTCCTTCGTCCTGGACGTATTGATCGTATGTATCGCGTTGGATATCCAAGTAAGGCAGGACGTGTCCGCACATATGAGGGTTACTTGTCTAAAGTTTCGCATTCGTTGACGGCGGAGGAAATCGACAAGATTGCAACCATTACTCCTTATGCAACTGGTGCAACAATTAAAGACACAATCAATGAAGCGCTCATCATGGCTATTCGCAATGGTCGGACTTCAATCGAATGGTCGGACATTGTCAAAGCTAAACAGCAAAAAGAACTTGGGCCATCAGAAGATGTTGAATACATCGAGCGCGAGCGACACGCAGTCGCAGTTCACGAAGCGTGCCATGCAGTGATGGCGCATCGCACTCGACAACATATGTCTATTGATTTAGCCACAATTGAAAAAGGTTCTGATTACCTCGGAATGGTTGCGAGTATTCCACCTGATGATCAATTCACTCGCTGGAAGACTGAGTATCAAGCAGATATTTTGGTTTCACTTGCTTCACTTGCAGGAGAACGAATGTTCTTTGAAGGGGATAACTCTTCCGGTGTATCAGGTGACCTCGAGAGCGCAACAACCATCGCATCTTTGATGGAAGGTCATTGGGGAATGGGTTCAACCATTTCATCGCATGTAAGTAATCGTCGCTTTGAGATGGGTTCCCCGGGTGGTGGAAAAGGAAAAGACGATACTGAAAAGCAGATGAGAATGGCTTTAAGTGATCGTATTGAAGAGAATTTGAGCAACTTACTCACTCAAGCCGAAGAGATATTGCTCAAGAATCGCAATCAAGTTTTGGCGTTAGCGCACGCTCTAGAGACATATAAAACTATGTCAGGTGAAGACGTTGCGGCTGTTATTGAGGGTGAAAAAGGATCAATAGTTGATGGTCGTCCATACCTAGATCCGAAATTCTTAGCTGAGATTGAGAAGTATCACAGCGCATCTGTGGTTGCTCATCGAGAACATAGAGTTCCTGATGTGCATCTGCCAGTGGTTCCTTAAGCAATTACCTTTATATCGCGTCCATAACAGTAATAGTTTCTCCATGAACTAGATCTGCCGCGACCGAGTGCCAGGTCTTACTGTTCTCATTAACCATATGTGCATCCCAGTCAGCACGGGTGCTCCAGATTTCCCACACATTTACGACATTTAATTGTTGAGTATCTCGGTAGATGTCGATGAATTCACAGCCCTGTTCTGTGCGAATCACTGCAATGTGCTTGGAAAGACCCGCAACGAATTCATCAAATTTTCCATCTTTAACGCTGATTGTGACAAATAAAAATACTTTCTGCATTATCAAATCCTATCGGAAGTCTTATGATTCATACATGCCTGTTCTCGCCATTGATATTGGCGCAACTAAATTTGCCGCATCTATCATTACTGATTCAGCTGAAGTTGTTCATCACCGCGAAATACCTAGTTCGCAACTGTGGGATGGGCTATCTGACTTACTCCTGAAAACTCGCCAAGACACCAATGAGGAGATTTCAAGAATCGGTATAGGTAGTGCTGGCCCAGTAAATACAAAGACGGGATTGATTAGCCCTGTAAACATTCCTGGGTGGAGAAATTTTCCGTTGATTCCAAGAATCCAGGAACTCTTTCCAAGTACTGAAATAGCAATGGTGGGTGACGCAGTTGCATTGGCTGTAGCAGAACATGCAATAGGTGCAGGTAAAGGTTCGAGAAATATGTTGGGGATGGTTATCTCTACAGGTATCGGTGGAGGAGTCATCGTGGAGAATAAACCGCTTCTTGGTGACTACGGTAATGCTGGTTTCTTTGGCCACAACGTTGTTGGAGATTATGACGGCAAATGTAATTGTGGCCGTAAAGGTTGTATCGAAGGATATTCCAGTGGACCCAGCATGGTCCGTTTTGCAAATGGTCTTGGATGGCAAGGTGATGACTTCCGCGATCTGGCAAATGATGCAACAAGTGGTGATGCATGCGCAATTAAGGCTATTGATTTTGGTGTAGAACATTTAGCAAAGGCAATAGTTAATATCACTCAGCTGTTTGATCTTCATCATGTAGTTGTGGGTGGAGGAGTAATTGAAGCAGGGGAGATTTATTGGAAACCTCTGGAAAATGCGCTGGCATCACACTCAACTTCTCTTAATCTTGTAGAACCGATAAAGTTACTCCGTGCGCAATTACAGCGCGATGCAGGTTTGATAGGAGCGGCAATGGTGGTGGGTCTTGAGTAATTTCACGCTCTCAATCGATTGTGGCGGACTCTTTATTAAGAGCTGCGTTCTTGATGATTCAGGAACAATGCATGCTGCTCCTACTCGTATCGAAACACCATACCCACTTACTACAACTCGTTTTTTAGATACTGTGCAACAGATTGCAGATTCACTTCCGAAAGCGGCGCGAGTAACAGTCGGCGTACCAGGAATGATTCGTAACGGTGTCGTAGTTGCAACCCCTCATTACATTAATGATGCTGGTCCGCACACTCGCATGAACCCTGAGTTAAAAGAGCAGTGGTGGGGCTTTGACGCTCAAGCTGCAATTGAGGAGAGGTTGGGACTTCCAACAAAAGTACTTAATGACGCAGAAGTACACGGCGCAGGCGTCGTAACTGGATCTGGCTTGGAGATAGTCCTTACTTTGGGAACAGGTCTTGGATTTGCGGTTTTCCACGGGGGAAAACTTTCTCCCCACTTTGAACTTTCTCACGCAACTGTTCGCCGGAATACAACCTACGACACCTGGATTGGCGATCGCGAACGTCGCCGAATGGGAAATACATTCTGGTCTCGACGCGTGCGTCTTATGGTTTCAGAGTTGCGCCCCGTATTCCTCTGGGATCGTCTCTATATTGGTGGCGGTAATTCACACAGTATTCAACAGCGCGATCTAACCCTTATGGGAGATGACGTTGTTATCGTTCCGAACTCTGCCGGTGTTTCAGGCGGAGTTCGTGCGTGGCAGTTGTAAGCCTTAAGCTCTAATTGCCTTAGCGAATTCGCGGAAATCGTCAACCAAGATATCGATTTCTTTCTGACCATGCGCCAATGAAATCAACCACTGCTCATCTAGTCCAGGTGGAGTGATGATTCCGCGATTCAGCGCAAATAACCAATGTGCTTCTGCGATTCCAAAGTCAGTTGCTTTGTAATCACGGTAATTGCGCACCGGTGTAGTTGACCAAGTCACGCAACCTTTAATACCAAAACCAACCGTGTGAGCAGGTAACTGGTATTCATCAATTACTTCACCGATTCTTGTAAGTGCCTGCAAATTAAGGGTTTCCGCATCTGCAAGTGCATTGTCAGAACAAATACGATCAATTGCGCGAACGCCAGCCATTGCTAGTGGATTACCGTTAAACGTTCCAAAGTGAGCCATTTTTCCATTGCTGACAAAATCCATGTACTTCTTCTTGCCACCAAATGCAGCGAGTGGAAGTCCGCCACCAATTGATTTTGCAAGAGTAATCAGATCTGGCTTAACTCCAAGTCGCATAGATGCACCATGGGCACCCGCTGTAAGACCGGTTTTAACTTCGTCGAAGATAAGCACAACGTTGTATTGGTCGCAGAGTTCGCGCACGCGCTCCAAATATCCTGCATCTGGAAGCACGATTGCTAAGTTTTCTAGTACTGGCTCGACAATGAAGCAGGCAATCCTGGTTGAATTGATTGCAAACATTTTCTCAAGAGCTTCTAAGTTGTTAAATGGAACAACATAAATATCTCCTGGAACAAGATTCGAATCAATTACAGCAGTTGGTTCTTCTGGATCTCCAGCTACATCAAGAGCCGGCTTACTTGAGACAACAAATGGGTCGTAGCTACCGTGGTAACCACCTTCGACCTTCAAGATGCCCATCTTCTCTGTCGCAGATCTCGCTACACGCACTGCATACATCGTTGATTCGGTTCCAGAATTGGTAAATCTCACTTGGTCGATTCCAAATCGCTTACAGATTCGCTCTGCTGCGTCGGTAGAAGTCGGAGATGGAGTCACGAAGAGCATGCCTTGAGTGAGAGAGCTTTGAATCTCTTCAACAACAATTGGATTGAGGTGGCCAGCGAGCATTGCTCCAAAGCCCATAGAGAGGTCGAGAAGCTGGCGACCATCTACATCGGTCATGTAGGCGCCTTTAGCTGACTTGATTGAGATCGGATATGGATCCCAGTGCTGGAAACTTGAAGTGACGCCTAGTGGCAGCGATTGAAATGCTCGCTTGCTCTCGGCTTCAGAAGCTTTAGTTGCCTTAGTAAACAATTCCCATTCAGCCTGAAGTACAGAAGCTACTTTCTCGGGTGATACTGGTGTTGACGTTGTCGGAACATATCGATGTGTATTTGCGTGGTGCGATTGAATCGCTGCTTGTGTAGTCATTGTAAAGCTGTACGGCAAAAGTCCCTGATTTAGAGACCGTTTGAGAAGTACTCTCCTTTGAGTCTTGCGAATTAACGCAACCGAAGTATCTCTTACCTTAAAAAAGTTTGCAAGTAATGCGTAAATCCCGCGTGGCTTTAGGGTTATTTTCTAGTTTTTAAGAAAGTTAGGGTCTAAAAATAAAAAATAAGTAATTTAAAATGCACCTAGGAATTCTTGAAGCTGCACGTTGGGCACCATCTGCATTTAATGGTCAACCATGGCGATTTATAGTGGGCAAGCGTGGTGATCAAGTTTTTCAACAGATTCTTAGCTCTCTGGTTCCATTCAATCAATCATGGGCGAAAAGTGCATCCGCACTATTTTTAGTTTTAGCTAAAACAACTAAGAATGATGGCTCTATCCATGCTGACTATCAATTCGATTGCGGGTTAGCTGTTGGACAACTTGTTGTGGAAACCCATCACCGTGGACTTGTTGCACACCAAATGACCGGATTCGATAAAGCGATTGCACAGAGCGCGCTCTCTATTTCATCAGAACTCGTACCTGTTGTAGTCATTGCAATTGGTACTCAGGACGCACCAGAGAAATTAACTGGCCCACTCCTTGAACGAGAGATGGCAAAAAGAGAGAGATTGGCGCTTTCAGAGATTGTTCTTCAAGGCTTACCGGTTTAAAAACGGGATCTGATCTCCCAAAGATCCTTAAACACAGGATTAAAGAGCGTACTTGCTAAGTATTCAACTCCGCTGGATCCGCCAGTTCCAATTTTATGTCCGATAGTTCGCTCAACCATCTTTACGTGACGGTAACGCCATTCCTGAATTCCTTCATCGATATCCACTAAACGTTCGGAAATCATCGAGCACTCAGGATCGCTCTGGTGAACAAGTAGAAGTACATCCTGAACAGCAGGGCTAGAAAGATATGCAACAGATTTATCGCGTGACAAAACATCTTGAGGAACTTTGTGACCATGTTTTGTGAGGTATTCCAGGAATGAATCCCAGATTGAATTCTTTGAGGTAATTACCTTTATCTCCTCTTGAATATTTGGTGGTAAATGTCCCGCCATTCGACTATCTCTACGACCAAGAATCGCCTCTACTTTTCTGAATTGTGCTGATTGAAAACCACTCGATGACGACAAGTAGCCTCTAAATGCATTGAATTGAAGCGGTGTCATAGTTTCGAGAATATCTACTTGAGCAACACATACCTTCATGATTGTTCTTATTCGACCCAAGATTGCAAGGGCGTAATAAGTTTCCCCTGCTTCTAGCGCCCGTTGCGCTTCAGTAAATTCATGAATCAACTGTTTAAACCATAATTCGTATGTTTGGTGAATGATGATAAACAACATCTCATCATGTTCTGGTCCGTCAGAAAGTGGCTTCTGTAATTTCAATAAGTCATCGACAGCCAGGTATGAGGTGTATGTCAGCGCTGAATCAAAGTTTTCGGTCATGTGACTCGTGAATCCGATCCGTCTACTTTCTCATACTGACGTGTTTCAGTGAGATCTCTAATGCGTTGGAAACCATCCCATACTTCAACATACGAGGTGGGAAGAGGGGCGATTGCAAGCCTAATTGCATTAGGCGTTCTGTAATCAGGAATTACATTGGCAAATTTTCTCAGTGCGAGACAAATTCTTGCTGCATCTGGATGGCCGATAGAAATGTGCCCGCCGCGTTCTTTTGGATTTCGTGAGGTAAGCAAGGTGTAACCAAGTGGTGCTAACCATTCATCAAAGAGATCAATCATCATTTGTGTTCCTATGGCAGCCTTAGATGCAATTACATCAATGCCTGCCTCAGCAATCATTTCGAAAGCTATTTGAACACCACGGATTCCAATTATTGAAGGACTTGCAATTTGAAAACCGCGAATGCCTTCAGCTTTTACAAAATCTGGTCCCATTCCAAATTGATCTTCATTTCCAAACCAACCTTGAATCGGAACTTGCAACTCTTTTTGCACTCGCTTATTTACGTAGAGCCACGCAGGCGAACCTGGGCCTGAGTTTCCATATTTGTAGGTGCATCCAATTGCTAAGTCCACACCATTGTCATCGAAATTCATTTCAATTGCTCCGATTGCATGGCTCGCATCCCAAACCACAAGCGCACCATAACTACGGACAAGGTCGGTAATCGGTTGAATATCAGAGCGAGCTCCTGAGCGATACTGAATAACCTCAAGTGTTACGAGCGCAACATCTTCGGACATGTATTTTTCTAGCAACTCTGGTGTAACTAATTCATTTTCGGCAATAGCAGGATCTTCATTATTGATTATTACGAGATTTAAATCGAGCAGTTTTGCAATCCCATCAAGAATGTATCTATCTGTCGGAAAATTTGCAGCATCAGTGATAATTGTTTTTCGCCCTGGGCGCGCTTTGATTGCGGCTAAGCAGAGCTGATAGAAATTTACTGACGTTGTATCGCAGACCAATACTTGACCCGGCCCGGCTCCTAGTGCAGCTCGTCCTAGAAGATCGCCGGCAACCTGCGCCTCATCAATCCAATGGCTCCAACCAGTGACTACTTCATTTCCCCATTCTTGCGAGAGAAAATCACTGACAGCTTTTACTGTGGCATGAGGCAGGCGACCTAGAGAATTTCCATCTAGGTAGCAAAGATTTGGGTCTGTGATTACAAACTTGCTTCGATAATGGGCTAGAGGATCATTCTTATCTAGCTCAAGAGCATATGCACGGTCAGTAACCTTCATAGTTCAAAGGTACGCTCTCCTACCGTGGCGCGCAATGTAGTGAATATCGAAGAGGTCTCTAAAGCCTTTGATATCCGACCACTTCTCGACAATGTTTCACTGGGTGTTTCAGAAGGTGACCGAATCGGCATCGTAGGTCGCAATGGTTCTGGCAAAAGCACGCTCATGAAAATTATTGCAGCAGTCGAAGATCCTGATTCGGGACGAGTGACTAAATCTAATTCTGCGCGTATTGGAATTCTTTCGCAGGTGGATTTCGCAGAGGAAAACTTGACTGTAGGCGATCTTGTCATTGGAAATCGGGAGAAACACGAATGGGCTCGTGATCCAAAAATCCGTGACATATTCACTGGACTATTTGGTGGCTTTGATGATCATTTATTTGAAAGAGTTTTCTCTTCTCTCTCAGGAGGCGAGAAGAGACGTGTTGGTTTAGCAAAATTACTCATCGATGATTTAGATCTAATTCTTCTTGACGAGCCTACAAACCATTTGGATGTAGAAGGAGTCGCCTGGCTTGCTGACCATCTTGTAAAGCGCAGAGACCTCGCGTTACTTGTGGTGACGCACGATAGATGGTTCCTGGACGCGGTCACAGAACGCACCTGGGAAGTAGTTCTAGGAAAAGTTGAAGAATATGATGGTGGTTATTCCGCATTCGTACTGGCTAAGGCAGAACGTGCTCGACAAGCGAATGCGATGGATGCAAGACGAAACAACCTCATTCGAAAAGAATTAGCGTGGCTCAGACGTGGAGCACCCGCGCGTACAACTAAACCAAAGTTTCGCGTTGATGCTGCCAACGAGTTGATATCTGCCGAGCCTGCTCCGCGAGATTCAACCGAGTTACTTAAATTTGCACTCAACCGTCTTGGAAACACCGTATTCGAATTACACCACGCACTGATTAAGGCCGGCGATAAAGAACTGATAGATAACTTAACGTGGAATATCGGCCCTGGTGACCGAATCGGAATCGTCGGAGTAAACGGCGCTGGAAAAACTACTCTGATGCGCACTCTGGCAGGGCTACATCAGCCTTCACAAGGAAAACTCGTTACTGGAATTACTGTGAAAACAGCTTTTCTTACGCAGCATCTTGATGAGTTAGATCCTGAATGGCGCTTACTTGAAGCTGTAGAAAAAGTGGCTACCCATGTTGAAATCGGTAAAGGCAAAACACTTTCTGCCTCACAACTCTGCGAGAGATTAGGCTTTGATCGCGATGCACAATGGACACCGGTCGGAAATCTATCTGGGGGAGAACGCAGGAGACTTCAGTTAACGAGACTCCTAATGGATTCTCCCAATGTGGTTCTTCTAGATGAGCCAACAAATGATTTCGATATTGAAACGCTTACCGAACTAGAAGATTTACTTGATAGCTATGGTGGCACGTTGATTGTTATTTCACACGATCGATACTTCCTAGAAAGAGTATGTGATCGATTCTACGGATTACTTGGCGATGGGTCACTTCGCGATTTACCTCGAGGAGTAGATCAGTATCTTGAACAACGAAAAGAGAATTTGTCCTCAGGTCGCAACAATTCAGGGAAGGCAAACAGCACTTCTAGTGCAGCAGAGCAGAGACAGTTGAAGAAGGATTTAGCTCGGGTAGAAAAACAAATCGCTAAATCGAAAGAGAAAATTACCCTACTTGAAAGTGAACAAGAGTCTGCAAGCCAGAACCACCAAAGGCTTTTGGAGATAACCAATGAAGTCGAATCACTACGTGCCGAACTGCAATCTCGCGAAGAAGAATGGTTAGAGATTACCTTGGCTCTAGAAAGTTAATAGACTCTGCCCATGTCCAAGAAGACTCAAAGGCTAGATTTTCTTGCTGCAATTTCGGGCGCATTGATTGCACTTCAAGCTCGAGCAAACGGAGAACTCTCGCACCTGATAGGAAGTGGAGTGCAGGCAGCTCTAGTCTCATTTGGGTCTGGGCTATTGATCATTGCAATAGTGGCGGTTTTTACTCCAAGCATAAAAGAGGGCGCACGTAATCTACGTACGGCAGTTCAAGCAAAAGAGATTCCACGGTGGACGCTCTTTGCTGGAACTCTTGGTGGCTTTTTTGTGGCAGTGCAAACTCATATTGTTCCCTTAATTGGCGTTGCCATTTACTCAGTTGCATCTATTGCCGGTCAAACTGCTGCATCACTAGTTGTTGATCGAATTGGCCTGACAGGTGGAGGAAAGAAGCACATCACTCCAAGGCGCGTAGCAGCGGCACTCTTTACAGTCTTTGCTGTGTTCATCTCTGTAGTCGATCGTATTGACGCCAGAGATCTCTCGATTTTTGCAGTGATTTTGGGATGTTTTGCTGGAGGAGTTGTTGGAGTTCAACGAGCTCTCAATGGACAAATCAATCAGTATTCACAGCAAAGTTTCACAACTTCGTATTTAAATTTCATGATGGGTACAGCCTTCCTGGTTATTCTGCTCTTAATTTTGGTAGCTGTTGGACCAACAGAATTTGTTCCACTACCTGCAGGACCATGGTGGATCTACACAGGTGGAGTGATTGGAGTTGTCTATATTGCATTCAGTTCGACAATTGTTCAACACTTAGGAGTTCTTAACTTTACTTTGTTTAGCGTTGGAGGCCAGTTGATTGGTTCGTTGCTAATTGACCTTTATTCACCAACTGATGGCGTAAATGTAAGCGCCTACCTAATCACAGGAATTGTTATGACTTATTTCGGCGTTGTGGTCGGTGGCGTAAATAATTCGCAAGCCCGGAAGCGATTGACGCAATAATAAAAAAAGCTGCAATTGCATAGGAGAAAGTTTTTACCCACGGTATTGTTGCTGCGTAATACCCAGCTAATGTAATTCCTGCGCCCCAGAGAAGTGCACCGATGATATTTGCAGATAGAAATTTGTAGTAATTCATCATCGAAGCACCAGCTATAGGTGGAACGAATGTACGTAACCATGGGAAAAATCGAGCTGCGATTACTGCCCACCAGCCTGTCTGCTCATAGAAACGTTCTGACCTAGCAATCATCCTTTTCATTCGGGGTGATTGTCGTTTATCCAAATATGGCCGCCCTACAACTCGACCAATCACAAAACCCACCTGGTCGCCGAAAAATGCTGCTGCAACGATGATGGAAACTAGTAGGAGAATATTTATATTCCCGTGTGATGCAGCCACAAGGCCCGCGCTAAATAGAATCGAATCACCAGGTAAGAAAAATCCAAAGAGCAATCCTGTTTCGATAAAGACTATTGCTCCAACAACAAGGTAGAAAACAAATGGAGCTAATGCGGAAAATTGAGAGTCGAAAGAGGCAGCTAGATCCATCACACTGATTGCTTTACTGCTGCCGCGACTTTAATTACAACATTTGGATCAAAAACACTTGGAACAATAAATGAAGTATTGAGCTGTGATGGACTTACACATTCTGCAATGGCTTCTGCCGCCGCGACAAGCAGTTTGTCTGTAATTTTATGAGCGTGAGCATCAAGTAGTCCTCGGAAGATTCCTGGGAATGCCAACACATTATTTATCTGATTTGGATGGTCACTTCGCCCAGTTGCGACTACTGCCGCATACTTGCGAGCAATGACTGGATCGATTTCTGGATCTGGATTAGCCAGAGCAAAGACGATTGACCCAGGTGCCATGGCCGCAACATCTTCTTCGTTAAGAACTTTAGGAGCGCTGACACCAATAAAGATATCTGCTCCGACCATACCTTCATGGATATTTCCTGCAAAGTTATCTGGGTTTGAATTCTCAATAAACCAAGAGCGCATTAAATCATCCGACTGTGAATTCTTATTAATCACACCATCTTTGTCGAAGGCGATGATATTGCGCGCACCACTGAGGACTAGGAGACGAGCAATTGCAGTGCCAGCAGCTCCAGCTCCACTCATAACAATTTTGACGCTAGACATATCTTTCTTCACAAGCTTTAGAGCATTTCTCAGTGCGGCAAGAACAACAATTGCAGTGCCATGTTGATCGTCGTGGAAAACAGGTATATCCAACAACTCGCGTAGTCTGCGTTCTACTTCAAAGCAGCGTGGAGCCGAGATATCTTCTAAGTTGATTCCGCCATACACGGGAGCAATCAATTGCACCGTACGGACAATTTCATCTACATCTTGAGTATCTAAACAGACAGGCCATGCATCGACATTGGCAAAGCGCTTGAAGAGAGCGGCTTTTCCTTCCATGACAGGAAGCGCTGCATATGGGCCAATATTTCCAAGTCCCAAGACAGCAGAACCATCAGTAACTACAGCAACTGTATTTCGCTTCATAGTCAGTCTACGAACGTCAGTTGGGTCATCGACAATCGCTTGAGAAATGCGCGCTACACCTGGAGTGTAAGCACGAGATAAGTCATCACGTGTCTTAAGTGGAACTTTTGAGTTCACTTCAATTTTTCCACCAAGGTGCAGAAGAAAAGTTCTATCACTCACTTTGCGAACCGTGAGTCCTGTGTGGCTAGACAAAGCAGAATGTATTTGCTGTGCATGGTCAGCATCAATAGTGTCGCACGTTACGTCAATTACCACGCGTTCAAGTAAGGACTCAACAACGTCAAGTGCAGTTATTGTCGCGCCAGCATTGGTAATTGTTGAAGTAATCAGAGCAACCGGTTGTAGCTCTGGAGCTCCTTCAACACGAATTGTGATCCCGTATCCAGGTGATGTTGATGCCATTTACACAACTCCGTAAAGTCGATCGCCTGCATCACCTAAACCGGGAACGATGTATCCCTTTTCATTTAACTTCTCATCGAGAGAACCTGTAACTAAAGTAATTGGAACTCCAGAATTCTTAAACTCCTCTTCAAGGAATTTAATTCCCTCTGGAGCAGCAAGGAGACAAATTGCAGTAATTTCATTAGCACCGCGTTCAATGAGGTAATTGATTGCCATAACTAAAGTTCCGCCAGTGGCGAGCATTGGATCAAGGACGAAACATTGACGTCCAGATAAATCTTCGGGAAGTCGATTTGCATATGTTGTCGCTTGCAAAGTTACTTCATTGCGTACCATTCCTAAGAATCCCACTTGAGCAGTTGGAAGCAATTTAGTCATTCCCTCGAGCATGCCTAACCCCGCGCGCAGAATTGGAACAACTACTGGACGCGGTTCTGCAAGTACTAAACCTGTTGTTGCCGTGACAGGAGTTTTGATTGAAATAGTTTTTGTGCGAACTTCACGAGTCGCTTCGTATGCAAGTAGCGTGACGAGCTCTTCAACCAAGAGACGGAATGTTGGAGAATCGGTTCTTTCGTCGCGCAAAACCGTTAATTTATGTGAGATTAGCGGGTGGTTAGCAACGTGAACTTTCATGTCATCTACCTTACAGGGCTTTCTTTCTAATCCAATGAGTGCCAATATGGGAGATGTGTCAGAGCAGACCCAGGATTTCGCCGTAGAGGCGTGGCATGAAGATGGCCGTTGGTCTTTGGCTGCATTGCCTGATCCTGATGACTTAACTCACATTATTGATCGACTCAAAAAGCAACAAACCAATGGTGGTGCGGTTGCACTGATTGCAATAGATGACGAATTCTTTATGGCAATACGAGTTCTTGGTTCTCACGTAAAATACTTTTTGAGCGATATAACTGCCGCACTCGACTATGAAGTTGCTGCAGAATTTCTTGAAATTGCGGATATTGATGCGCCAGAAGAAGAAGATGAACCCTTACCAACAGGTGACTTAGATATCTTTTCGGATTTAGGTTTGCAACACATGGAACTTTCAACCCTGTGTGATGATGCCAATTTATTTCCTGATGAAATAATCGAAGCTATTGCTAACCGACTTGGATTTGGCGAAGCGTTTGCAGAGTTATTGGAGTCTTAGAAATTTCACACGTGGCATCTGAAGAGCTCATGAATAATGCAATTGCAATTGCACGTCAAGCTAATGCATCTGGTGATGTCCCTGTGGGCGCTCTAATTGTAAATAAAGATGGGGTGATTATTGGTAAAGGGTCGAATGAGAAGGAAGCAAACAACGACCCAACTGCGCACGCAGAAATCGTTGCAATTCGTAACGCAACTACAAGACTTCAGAATTCTCGTTTAGACGAGTGCACCCTCATTGTTACCCTTGAACCTTGTGCAATGTGTGCCGGAGCAATCGCTCAATCGCGCATCTCACATCTGATTTTTGGTGCATGGGATGAGAAGGCCGGCGCAGTCGGATCGGTCTGGGATGTTTTACGAGATCCACGTTCAATCTTTAAAGTTGAGGTAACTGCAGGAGTGTTGGAAAAAGAATGCGCTGCCCTGCTGAAAGATTTCTTCTTAGACAAGTAGTTCATACGATGGGTTCAAGATAGTTAGTTGACCCTCTTCTTCACCAACCATACCTTCAGCGCGCATCTCCATACCGACTTCTAGGCCAGCTATTTCTCTGCGACCAAGGAAGTTAAGAGTTATTCCACCAGTTTGATCCCAAATTTCCACCTGCAACATAGGAGCAGAGCCGCGGGGAGCTGTAGATATCGAAGTTACTCGACCATGGACCTTAGAGCGTTTTCTCCACTCCACTTTTTCAATGGGAGTTACATCCTCTGCATGGTGTGTAACTGGAGCAAAAACTTGAGGTGCTTGCTGAGTTGGCTTCACTTTTTCTTTCTCAGGCTGAGGTGCAGGTGCTTGAACTGAACTCTTTGGACTAATTGTGCTTCCTGAAATAATTCGGTTTACATCGAAGGGAACAATTGTTGCAACCACGCGACGTAACTGCGAAATAGGTGCTGCGATTTCTTCAGCTGTTTGATCATGAAGCAAGCGCCCTAAGAATCGTGAATATGATCGACGCGGCAAGAGAATAGTTAACTCAACATCTGATT
This sequence comes from Actinomycetota bacterium, assembly GCA_009698845.1. Lineage (GTDB taxonomy): Bacteria > Actinomycetota > Actinomycetes > Nanopelagicales > Nanopelagicaceae > Planktophila. The sequence continues at coordinate 3,393 of WLPI01000009.1, read as the reverse complement.
TTTCTGTTTTTCTGATGGCGTAGTCAAGGGCCGAGTTAGCAATACGACGATCGGGGCAGTCGATTAAATCTAGTTGCACATCTTCTAAAGCTTCAGATTTTGCCCAAGCGGCTTGAATTGCCTCTGCGCGACGATCGTCAATTACAAAGTGAACAGCCTTAATTTTGTGTGGTCGGAGGCTTCGTGCATAACGAACTGCTCCAACGGTTGCAATGTCTACGCTATCAATGAAAATTGTTACATCATGACGCGCAATAGATGTTGCTCGTTCTTCTTCAGTTTTTACTGAGAGAGCTTCCTGTTCACGCGTGTACTGTCGGCGCAGTCTTAGTAATGTTGCAACCAGGATTGGAGCCATCACAAGTACCAACCAGGCACCTTGAGTGAATTTCACAACCGAGAAAATGATTACGATTAGCAGTGAAATCGAGCCAGCTAATCCGTTGATTGCAACTTTTATCTTCCAACCTTGTGGCTTCGTACGCTGGAAGTATCGAGTCATTCCAAAGCCCGCCAATGTGAATCCTGTGAAAACTCCGAGTGCATAAAATGCAACAAGATGTTCTACCGAGCCAGCTGTGATAATAACCAGGAATATTCCACCACCGGCAAGTAGCAGGATTCCATTTGAAAAAGCTAGTCGGTGGCCACGCTTTGTTAACTGGCGCGGCAAGTATCCATCTGTGGCAACAAAGTTAACAAGTAACGGGAATGCTGAGTAGGTTGTATTAGCGCCGGCAAATAAAATAAGCATTGTTGCAAGCTGAACCATAATGAACATAAAGGTGCCAAAAGCACCGGTTCCAACTGCAGCCTTTGCAATCTGAGAAATCACAGTAGGCACGCCTGATTCATATGGCATTGCATGAATATGGTGTGCGAAGTATGAAACTCCCAAAACCAAAATTCCAAGCAAGGTGCTCATGATGACAAGAGTTCGTTTTGCATTGACGTGCTCGGGTGCTTTAAAGAGTGCAACACCATCAGAAATTGCCTCTAAGCCCGTAAGCGAAGAGCCACCATTTGCAAATGCTCGAAGCAAAATAAATATTGCAGCAAACGTTAAGAGCCCTTGCTCTTCACCAAGCGGAATCGCACCGGGAAGATCAGTATCTAGAACTGGCAAAGTGCCGTTTGCTAGACGATAGAGACCCATTCCGAAAACAATGAACATGCACCCTACGAAGAAGTAAGTTGGAAATGCAAATGCTTTACCTGCTTCTTTTACGCCACGAAGATTTCCATAGGTGAGAAGCACAATGACAGTAAAGATCATATGCATTTTCCACGGCTCTGTAGCTGGGAATGTTGAAATAATTGCGGCAACACCTGCAGCTGCTTGAATAGCGAGAGTAACAATGTAATCAAGCATTAGGGCAACAGCTGCGATTTGGGCAACAACTGGTCCGAAGTTATCCCGAGAGACTATGTAGGCTCCACCAGTTTTTGTATACACATCGATTACATTTCGATATGACAAAGTAATTACAATGAGGATGGCAAGAACAATTGCGGTCATCGGCATCAAGATTGCGAACGCTGCAAGTCCGAACGCAGGAAGCAAAGCGATAAGAATCTGCTCTGATCCGTATGCAGAGGATGAGATGCAGTCGGAGGAAAGAATTCCGAGGGCAAACCGTTTTTTCAGTCGCTGGTGTCCGAGCGAATGGCGGTTAAGAGCGCCACCTAGGAAGAATCGTTTTACCTTGTAAGAGAGCGGATCATTAACGTGCGTGTGATCCTGAAGTGCAACCGGTTGAGGCGCATCATCAGTCCAAGACTTAGCCACGACAACTCCCTTTACATCGATATCTCGTAAGTATGCTTATCTTATGCGCACACAGTTATATATAGATGGTCAATGGGTCGACGGGAGCGGGACTTTAGAGGTTATCGATCCCAGCGACGGCTCGGTTATCGCCACAGTCGCGACCTCCAATGACGAGCAAAACCTGGCTGCTGTCGATGCCGCCGACCGCGCTGGGGCATCGTGGGCAAAGACAGCACCTCGTGTGCGAAGTGAAATTCTGCGAAAAGCATTCGAAATGATGATTGCTGAAGCAGATTATCTAGCTGAACTCATTTCTAAAGAGAATGGAAAAGCGCTGCCAGATGCAAGGGCAGAAGTTAATTACGCTGCCGAATTCTTTAGATGGTTCGCAGAGGAAACAGTAAGAATCTCTGGTGATTTTAGAATGGCGCCAGCGGGAGATAAGAGAATTATTGTCACTCACCAACCCATCGGAGTCTCACTTCTTATTACTCCATGGAATTTCCCTGCGGGAATGGCAACTCGCAAAATTGGACCTGCAATTGCTGCAGGATGCACAATGATTTTAAAACCAGCTGGAGAAACTCCTCTGACCGCGCTCGCAATCGCAGACATTCTGGAACGATGCGGATTACCAAAAGGTGTTCTCAATGTAATTCTTCCAACGCAATCTGGTCCTGGAATTAGCAAAGTACTTCATGATTCGCGCGTTAAGAATCTTTCTTTCACGGGATCAACGCAAGTAGGGAAATTACTTCTTAAAGAAGCTGCAGATCAAGTAATCCGTTGCTCAATGGAACTTGGTGGTAACGCACCATTTGTTGTACTCGACGATGCAAATGTTGAAGAGGCTGTTAAAGGTTTAATGATGGCAAAAATGCGCAATGGTGGCGCTGCTTGTACTGCTGCGAATCGTGTATATGTTGCGCGCTCTATCGGGGATAAATTCATTGCAGAGTTTGCCAAAGCCATGGCTGCACTAAAGATGGGCGTTGGCCGCGAAGCAGGAATACAACTCGGTGCCAGTGTTTCAGTAAAGGAACGAAATAAGATTGCAGAGCTAGTTGATGCAGCAAAAGCACGCGGAGCAAAAGTTCACCTAGGTGGACAAACCCCCGACGGCAAAGGTGCGTTCTATCCTGCGACCGTTCTTGAAGTTGCTAAGGATGACGAAATTCTTGCTAACGAAGTCTTTGGCCCAGTTGCACCCGTTGTCATCTTTGATACAGATGAAGAGGCTCTCGCGCTAGCCAATGAAACAGAATATGGACTTATTAGTTATGTGTATTCAGAAGATCTCAAGCGAGCAATTCGATTTGCTGAAGGCATCGAAGCTGGAATGGTCGGCATTAACCGCGGTTTGGTTTCTGATCCTGCAGCTCCATTTGGTGGTGTGAAGCAATCTGGCCTCGGTCGCGAAGGTGGATTCGATGGCGTGCACGAGTTCTTGCAGACAAAATATATTGGCGTAGAGATTTAAGGATCTACAAAGTCCTGAGTTTCACTAATACTTCTGAGTCGTACGTTCGAATTTTCCTGAGCAATCCAAGCATTTTGCTGCCGCCATTTGAGAAGTGGCGCAAGCTGTAATAAGGAAAAGTGTTAATCCCAAATCCGACGTC
>WLPI01000008.1 GCA_009698845.1 Actinomycetota bacterium | reverse complement strand
GGTGGCACTGCCGGTGTAAGCATCCCCGTCGGTGGCGGAATTCGTTTCCGCGTTGGCGCCATGAAAGGCCAAGTAATCCCCGGCATTGAACTTCAAGTAGATCGCGACCAAGGCGTCGTCATGCTCACCACCGAACGCCTCATCTTCACCGGCCCCATCCACACTCGCGAATGGAACTTCGACAAACTCTTACAACTATCCACCACCGATGATGAATCCGATTACTTCATCAGCGTCTCTAACCTCAAGAAAACTTCCGGAGTCCGCTTCTCCATCACCACCGGCCGCGAATTCAACCGCTTCTTAGGATCCGCAACTTCCGCTCATGAGCATGGGTATGACAAGGTAATTGACGAGCTTAAGAAGATGGAGAAGGAGGCGATCGGTGCTGAGCCGAAGTTGGAGTTGATGCCAATTGGTTCCGATAACTCTTAATTAGAGGGCATTTACCTCATTTATCGTTGGACTCGTGCACTTCCGCCGCTAGCAAGCTTTTCAACTTCGCTGCGACTAGCCATTGACGTATCACCAGGAGTTGTCATAGCTATTGCTCCATGTGCTGCCCCAAGATTTACAGATTCTTGCAAGGCTTGCTCGGATATCAACCCGAAAACCAAACCGGAAGCGAAACTATCCCCGCCGCCTACACGATCCCAGATTTCTAGACTCTTCCATTTTCTCGATTGAACTAAACCAGTTTCTCGTGACCACGCTATTGCTGACCAATCGTTATCGCTCGCTGAATTAACAGAACGTAAGGTGGTTGCAATTACCTTAAAATTTGGAAAATCATTTACTGCATCAAGGATCATTGTTTGAAATCCATCAATTTCGAGATTGGTGAAATTGGCATCCATACCCTTTACAGAAAAACCAAGTGCCTCAATAAAGTCTTCCTCGTTCCCAATCATGACATCTACATACTTTGCTAGCCTTCGGTTAACTTCTTGAGCTTTAGCTTTTCCACCTATATCCTGCCAAAGGCTTGGTCGAAAGTTCAGGTCGTAAGAAATAATCGTGCCATGCTTCCGAGCAGAAATCATCGCTTCTTCTACTACATCTGGAGTTGAATCCGAAAGTGCAGCAAAGATTCCACCAGTGTGAAACCAGCGAACGCCTAGTTCACCAAAGATATGTTCCCAGTCAACATCGCCTTTTCTTAGTTGTGAAACAGCTGTGTGACCGCGATCTGAGACGCCAAGAGCGCCTCTGACACCAAAACCACGTTCAGTGAAATTCAAACCGTTTCTCACTTTACGGCCTACGCCGTCATGCTTCTCCCATTTAACGAAGCGGGAATCAACTCCACCTTGAAGTATCAAATCCTCGACCAGAAGACCCACATCGTTCTGCGCTAGAGATGTAACTATTGCAGTGTTAAATCCAAAAACTTTTCGGAGCCCACGAATAACGTTGTATTCTCCCCCGCCTTCCCATGCATCAAATCGTCTCGTAGTGCGAATACGGGTGTTTCCGGGGTCAAGGCGAAGCATTACTTCACCCAAAGCCAGAGCATCAAATTCACAGCTCTCAGCAGATTTAATTTCCAAGATTTTCTTCAAGTGTGGCCCCAAACTTAACTAGAATGCGAATTCATCTGAGCAAGTGCTTCGCGAGATAAAGAAGTAACTGCTGAAAAATCTCCAGCTGCCAAGAGTTTTTCACTGACAATCCACGATCCACCTACGGCTAGAACCTGAGGTACGGCAAGATATGAATCGACATTTGAAAGATTAATTCCTCCTGTCGGAATGAATTTCATATCATGGAAAGGAGCCACTACTGCCTTCAAATATTGCGCACCCCCCAGTGCCTCGGCGGGAAAGAATTTCAACTCATTAAATCCCAGGTCGCGCGCTCTCTGAATTTCAGTGGGCGTGGCAACTCCAGGGAAGTGTGGCATAGCAGCGCGATCACATTCATCGGCAACTGCAATACTCAGACCCGGAGAAACTGCAAATTGAGCTCCTGCAGATTGAGCCTTATCGACATCCCCTGGAGATAAAACTGTCCCTGCACCAACACAAAAATCTGGATCTTCTGACATTATCTTAATAATTCTGAGCGCATTAGGTGTCCGCAGAGTTACTTCTGCAGTGAAAATGCCACCTTGCTTTAGTGCCTCCCTAAGCGGCTCCGCTTGGCTGACATCATTGATGATGACGACCGGCATTAGCTTTTGTTTTGCAATGGCGAACATTGATCTCCCAGGCTTATTCATGCTCAGATTAGTCACCTTTAAACTCGCGGTAACAAACTGAACTGTTCGCGCCCACTAGGTGCCAGAGTTACGCCAATTCCTGGTTGATTGTTAGAGATTAATTGTCCATTCTGAACATTGAGTGGATTTGTAAGGAATCCTTCCCAACCCAATCCCCCATAAGCGTCAACTTCGATTAGCGGTGCATTGTCACAACTCAAAATTACGTTAAGCGCTGCGGCTAAACCAATTCCAGTTCCTGAAGAACAGCCAATATGTGGAACCAGCTTGAGGTTCCAAGAACTAGACATATCACCAATTCGCTTAAGCTCCGAAATTCCCCCAACGCTTGCCGCATCTGGTTGGATGTAATCAAATGGAAGCTTGGCCATAAGGTCGATGTACTCGTAGCGAGTGAGCAGGCTTTCACCACCAGCTAACGGTAAATCCACTCGATCGGCTAGCCATGAATGATCATTGATGTACTGTGAAAGACTGCGCGACATAATCGGCTCTTCCAGCCAAAAAACACCAAGGTCTTGAAATTCCTTTGCAAGCGCTAGCGCACCTCTGCGGTCATAACACATATTCGCATCAACCATAAGATCAATTGAATTACCAACAGCTGTTCTCACTTGCGAGACTAAGCTGACGGCGCTCCTCAAATTCCCATCGACGCGCAATTTGATTGCTGTGTATCCTAGCTCCGTCGCCTGAATTGCTTCCTTAATCGCCATATCAGGGTGCTTAAATGATGGCGCATAATACGCACGCACCGAATTTTGTGCTGTTCCAAGAAGGCGATGGACAGGCTGTGAAGTAATCTTGCCGAACAAATCCCATAATGCAATATCTATTCCACTGAGGGCGTAGGTTTCAATACCTCTTCTACCCCACATATGTGTTGATCGCATCATGTCATGCCAAAGTGCAGATATATCTTGTGGGTCACGACCGATAATAAGTGGTCCTAATTGATCATTAATAAGCGGTCCAACTGTCGAGAAGTATTCAGATGAAAATCCAGCCTCACCTACTCCAATTAATCCTTCGTCGGTCTTGACCTCAACGACGATGCCGCCTTTTGTGCTTACCGACATCGCACCCCATTGAAGGTTTTCCTCAAGAGGCAGTCCCACTGGATAAGCTGTGACGCTTTCGATCTTCATTCTCTACTTCTCCAATTCATCATTGATAATTCCTCAAGGCCTAGCGTGCTCTACAGATTCAATTCCGTAATCGAATGTAAAGGTTCGTAAAAATTACTCATTAGTTGTACATGCCTTCAGACTTCACTGGTACCGGAAAATCACTTTGGTTAGCTAGTACTGGAATCAATTCTCCCCAGTTGTAATCACCTGTGAATTTATCTGCGGTTGTGTAAGTACCATCCATGGTGTCCTTTAGGTTCTCTGGCCCATCGAAGCCAATGACTTTCCACCCCATATGATTTTTATTTCCGCCGTAGACAGGATCTGCATAAAAACCTTGCTTAACATGGAGGCAGATTGCCGGCCAGAAAGGAAGACCGTCATCTGATACAAATTGAAAGAATGTTGTTGCAGGCTCTGTAGTTCCAAGATTTACAGCTCCAGGTTTTGGCTGACCCGATACCTTCACAAGAACTGCGTCTTGAGACTCGTTATCGAGAGCAACAAACTTCTTTGAATAAGTGCTCATGCTGACTTCGTCAACTACAAGCAACCCCTCTCGGTAAACTTTCTGCAAGTCACTGATACGAGCGCGCCATGAATGTGCGTGCTTGCCATCAATTTCCAAGAATCCACTGCCATCTGCCGATGCAAAAATATAACTAATGCCCGATAGGTAGCGATCGATAAAGACAACAGCTCTTGCTTCTTTGGCACCCGGGTCATGATCGGTAGGGATAATTCGCGCAGCAATAGCTTCGACTGTATCCCACTCGTGCTTTGTAAAAAAGAGCGGCTCATTTGAATCTGGATTGACAGGTTCGAGAATCGTCTTCCAGTCTGCTTTTGAACTCATTATTTTTCCTTTCTTTGGATTCTTACTTCGGTTGCTCTAGACGCATTTCGCGTCCCTTGAGGTAATAGTCAGCAATGTAATCTGAGCATCTCCAAGCATTAGCCATCATTGTTAGAGTTGGATTCACGCCTGTTGCAGTTGGGAATCCTGATCCGTCTAGAACAAAGAGATTCTCGACATCATGGGACTGGCACCATTCATTAAGTACTGACTTCGCAGGATCAAATCCCATGCGCGCAGTACCGTGTTGGTGACAAGTATTTCCCGTCATTTGATCAAGATAAACAGGGATTGTCTTTCGAGCTCCTGCCATCTCAAGAATTTCAACGTTCTTATCAACTTGCCACTTACCCATTGCGACGTCATTTGCATGCGCCTTGTGAGTAATACGAGCTACTGGAAGACCCATGTAATCCTTAACATTAGGATCGAGGTCAACACGATTAGACTCTTGTGGTAAGTCGTGAAGAATGAGACCAATCTTCATCGCATGGCTAAAGAAAGTTCTGTCAGAATCCTTGAGGGCTTGACCCCAAAGCGGACGACCAGGGAAGACCATGTTAATTGGGTGACATGTCTGCGAAGCTGCAGTGATGCTTCCACCAATATATCCACGGCTCTCGTCGGTCTCGTAGAAGTCCATTGTTCCGCCACTAATATAATTTCCGGCCCATCCATATACAGGATCATCGATATCTTTATCGAAAAATCCGATTGCGAACAGGTACTCGTGGAATGTTGCATTCTTTCCAACGAGACCGGATGAGTTAGCAATACCTTCTGGAAATTTTGAAGACTTAGACATCAACATAAGGCGCGCAGATTCAATAGCTCCCAAAGTGAGAATTACAACCTTTGCATCTTGCTGAATCTCAGCACCATCCTCATCAACGTAGATAACGCCAGTAGCCTTACCATCTTTGCCAACTACGACTTCGCGGACGAAAGCTTCTGATCTAAGTTCGAAATTACCTGTCGCAATTGCCTCTGGAATAAAGGTCGTTGCAGTGTTTGAACGAGCACCACTTGGATCTCCATATTGATTCCAAAAACTAGTGCGGTTAAACGGATTGCGACCCTTGTGGCCATTAGTCACGCTTGCATGTGGGATTGGGAAAGCATTAATTCCCATCTTGTTACACGCATCGTAAAATTTCTTGCCCCATCGAGTAGGAGGCAAAGGCATGCTTGGATAAGGCTTGCTTCTGAAAGGTTCGGTCTTATCTGCACCAGCAATACCTGATACACCGAACTCCCACTCAACCTTTGTTAAATATGGCTCTAGATGATCGTAACGAAATGGCCAATCCACCAAACTCGCTCCATCAATATCGCCATGTAAAGACCGAAGCATGAAGTCAGATTCACGCGGCCGCGGTACCCAACCCGCCCAGTGATTTGTTCCGCCTCCAACGAGCTGAGGGGTCATTGAAAACGGATAAGGCTCTGCAACTTCGGTCTCGCTGCGACGGACAGTACGAGGAGTCAGCTTTGAATCAGGCCACATGTAGTTTCTGTTAACAAACTTCAATTCATCGCCTGAATAATGCTTATCGTTCTTGAGCCATGGACCGCGCTCAAGACCGACAACCTTCAAACCTGCTTCACTCAATACTTTTGCAGCTGTTCCACCATTTGCACCTAAGCCAACGATTACAACATCTACCGGTGCTGGTTTGATTTTCGGTGTCATTCTGAAATCCTTTCCGACTTACTTCTCGAAGTACCCGATAATTGCTTTTGTGAAAGCTGGCAGGTCTGGTGGTGTTCTAGATGTAATTACATTTCCATCTACGACAGCCGCTTGATCAGATACCCAAATTCCACCAGCATTAACAACGTCGTCTTCAATCGGTGCATAACCGGTTACTTTTCGACCTTTCACCGCACCGGCGGAAGCCAGAATCCATCCACCATGGCATATGGCGGCGGTCATCTTGCCTTGATCATAAATTCCCTTGACCAAATTGATCATTGGCTTATGAAGGCGCATGTTGTCTGGCGCAAATCCACCAGGAACAATTACCCCGTCAAAGTCATTAGGCGAAACATCCGAAGCAGAAGCATCTGCATCCATGGGATATTCCTCTTTGCTTAGGTATGAAGTTTTGGTACCGCTACCAATGACAGTCACCTTTGCTCCTGCTTCGGTCAACCGAAGATACGGGTACCAACCTTCTAGGATTTGGTATTCGTCTTCGATCATCAACGCAATTCTCTTGCCTTGAATGCTCATGTTTCGTTCCTTTCGACTGTTATTGAGTGAGTTGTGAATTGGCTACTTATTAGACGAGCTGTGGAAGAATCTCGGTGCTTAGCCGAACATCACCGTGATTTGCCTGAATGTTTCGAAGTGCTTCCCAATGCTGTCCATAACCATCAGGCTGGTTCTCAAGTGATGCTGGAATCGCACTTGTGGTATCTGCCAAGCAAATTACCTTGATATCTTGGTTAGCTCCATCAATTGCAGTTGTGAGCATGCAATTTGCGGTAGATACACCTGCGATAATCAGTGTGTCAGCACCTGCACGCTTCATGTATTCGTTGAGCGCTGTTCCGTAGAATGATGAGAAGCGGTGCTTCTTCATGATTGGCTCACCTGGAAGCGGAACAAGGTTTGAATCTAATTCATCTCCACCGTGACCCCAGGATCCTGGGAAGTTCATCAAATCAACGCCCCACTTCTTATCTGCATAGCCTGCATCCTTGCCATCTTCACGTAAGCCCCACATTGACCAGACCACTGGAATCCCAACTTTGCGGCAAGCATTTAAGACATTAAGTACTGGCTGAACAACATCTGCACCCTCTGGAGCGCCGCCAATGCTTGGGATGTACATAGCTCCTCCTCGTGTTACGCAGGCGTGCTGCATATCAAGAACGAGCAGAAGAGACTTTTTTGGATCGATTTTGTCAACGATCATGTTCGAACGGTTGATGTACTTGTCGATGTTCTTATATGTGAAATCTAGTGATGACATTTTTTCTCCTTATTGAGTGATAGATGATTACTTGCTTTTCTTATTTTTTGACTTCTTTTCTTCTAACTTGTTTATTTCTTTAACTAGGTCTTTTTCAGCCCATTTCAAGTGGGCATAAGCTTCCTTCTTGGCAAGTTTTTCATCTTGAGCGATGATGGCTTCCAGGATTCGAAGGTGACCTTGATGAGCAAGGGCCATGCGATTTTGAATTAAAATCACTTTTTCTGAATAAATCACGTGATGGGGGGCGACCTGCTTATAGATCTGAATGAATAGACGATTCCTAGTTGCTTCGGCAATCAAACTATGAAATTCAGAGTCTAATTTCACAAAATCCTTTGCAGAGATATCAGGCGCTGCTGCTTCCTTCAGGATTGCTTTCAGCTCCTGGATATCTTTAGCTGTGCGACGATTTGCGGCCATGGCGGCACCATCAGGTTCAACTGCGTAACGAACATTGAATAGTTCAAGAGCGGTAACTTCTCCTGCAGACAGCAATGACATACTTATCTGAGATTGCTCACTGGAATCTAGAACAAAAGTCCCGACCCCATGTGAGCGCACAATGATGCCGAGGGTTTCCAATTTACTGATCGCTTCTCGCATACTGCTGCGACCGACACCGAACTGTTCTGCTAAATCGCGTTCGGAAGGAAATTTACCCTCGGCACCAAAGTGGCCTGATCGAATCAAGCTTTCAAGTTGTGCGGCGACGGCATCAGAAAGTTTCAATTGCTTTACGGGGATGACCCCCTTGTTTTCTGTCGCCATTTTTGCCTCCTTGGATTCGATTTTTTAGGTTAAGTTCTGTTACTTGCCATACTTACGTGGTGTGTCAAGTGCCCACTGCGCATAAGCCTGGTGCCATTTGTAATTTGACTTATCCACAACCTGTGTTGGGTTGTTAACAATTTGAGTTACAGTCTGACCGAGTGCAACAGTTGCAAAAATGGTTTCAATCAGATTTTGACCCTGGTCGATTCCGCCAATATCAACTGTGGCAGTTAGCTTGCCTTCCGCGATTTTTTTAAATCCAGAAATGAGACCGTCAGCGCCAATTGTCAAAATACCGGTCTTTCCATTCCAGTGCTTGAGGCCAGCTGCATCGATTGCTTGAGACGCACCGAGTGCCATTTCCTCATTTTCGCCGTAGATTGCGTTCACATCAGGATACTTTGTCAAGAGGTCCTGTGCTGCAGTAAATCCCTTGTCACGAACGTATCCTCCATCGGCTTCCCCTACAACTTTAATACCAGGGTTCTCCTTAAGGGCTTTGTCGAATCCAATCCTACGGCCGCGAGTCCAATCTGAACCAGATGGTCCCCAAATTTGTAGGATTTTTCCTTTCCCGCCCAAGGCTTTTGCCAAGTATGTGCCAGCGAGGTAACCGGACTGCCAACGATTGTCGTAGCCGATATTCGAAACTGTCTCAAGGTCAGATTCTGGGTACAGCTCTGCAGGTTGGTTAAACTGGAAAACCTTAAGTCCCTTTGAATTTGCGGTCTTGTACAGATCTTGTACCGTCGCGAAGTTGGCACCAGTACATACTGCAATAGCATCAAATCGACGACTGATCCATGACTGAACAATTCCTAAAGTTCCCTGAACGGCGTTGAAGTCACCAACTGGTGCTTGGCGTTCCCAAACCCATTTGACTCCAAAGCGCTTCTCAAACTCAGCCATCTTGCGCCAAGCCGCACTTTCAATCTGTGTAAAGTTTTCAGACAATACAGGAGGTGTGAAGCCAACCTTTATTGTGCGTCCTTTAACCATATCTTTGATTGCCTTATCTAGCTTTGCATTAGCTGTTCCACCTAATGCCACTGCTGGAGAAGCACCCAGTAGTTGTGCTGCTCCAATTCCAGCGCCGGCTAGTGCCGAGGTACGTAGTATTGAGCGACGAGAGAAATCTGTATCTCTCCCTATTCCCACTTTTTCTTCCATTCCATACTCCCCAACTACTTAATCTCAGATTAACCCCAGTTGATTACTCTGATTTTTGTTTAGCAAATAACTAAACAAAACCTATGTTTTGCTCTTCAGCTCTTCCCTCGCCTGAATGTTTTGCGCCCAAACTCACTTGACGCTCGATTAGCGAGTACAGCCCCAATCAGAACTGAACCAGTCACAATTGCTTGCCAACTCGATTCAATTCCAATCAAATTAATAATGTTCCGAGTTAAAGTCAGAGTCAGCGCACCAAGTAGTGCACCAATCACCCTTCCTTTGCCGCCTAGAAGTGAAGCTCCGCCAATAACAGCAGCAGCAATCGCACTTATCTCATAACCTTTGCCAATTAGTGGAGGAACTGTTGTCGTACGACCAGCAATATGTATTCCTGCAATCGCAGCGAGTAATCCGCTGATGGCATAGGCAGAAATCTTGATTGCATCTACGTTGACTCCAGCATTTCGAGCTGAGATCGGTGAGCTACCAACTGCGTATAATTCAAGTCCAAATTTAGTCCGCTTCAGAATTATCGCCATCCCTACAGAAATCACCACTACAACAATCATTGGAATAGATATCGGACCAGCAATCTTCTTCAGTCCTCCGATGTAGTAATAGGCATCGTTCATATATCCCAGAATTGGAACACCCTGGGTCCAAAGTAAAATTACCCCCTGTCCAATTCCTAGCGTGGCCAAAGTTGCTATGAAATCAGGGATCCCCAACTTTGTGATGATCAACCCATTGATTAATCCAATTCCCATCCCGATAGCTAGCGCCCACAAAAAGGCGACACCCATAGGCATTCCATAAGATAAGAAATTTCCGGCAACACCTGCAGTTACTGCCATTGTCGAACCTACTGAAAGATCAAGACCACCTGCAATCAGTACAACTGTCATTCCGATAGCCAAGAAGCTCACAGTCATCATGGCGTTGATGATATTTGTAACATTTCCACCTGTTGCAAAGCTTGGTTCCAGAACTGTCATTGCAAGGATTGCCACGGCAAGAAGTGCAACAATTCCAAATGAAGGATCTTGTAAAATACGATTCCGCAGGGACTTTGATGAGTTGCTTGCTGCGATATTGAGTTTCATAATGAAACCTTCTTACGATCAAGAATCTGAGAATTTACTTCTCTTGTTTGAGTCGAAAAAGTAAGCGCAAATTTGTAAACTCCACGATCTACGACAACTCCGACCAGGATGCAAAGGCCTGTGACAATTTGGAAAATCAGTGGATTCACTCCCATGAGCAGAAGACCTTGATTTAGTGTTGTCAGGAATAGAGCTCCTACAATTGCTCGCCATACACTGCCTCTTCCGCCCGCAAGCGAAACGCCACCAAGAACTGCACCTGCTATCGCTGTGAGTTCATAACCTCCGGCCAAGCCCGATTGCACGGAATTTAAGTGGGATGCTAAAAGGACCCCGCCGAAGCCAGCTAAGCCACCAGATATCAAATAAGCTCCGAATTTAGTCCGCTGGGTGTTGATTCCAGAAATGAGCGCAGGGACTTCTCCGATACCGGTAGCAAAAACTCTGCGACCGAAAGGTGACTTGAGCAGAATCAACTCGAATATCACAACAATTACCAGTGCAAACCAGATAGAGCTTGTGAGACCCAAGAAACTCATATCAGAAATACGTTGGAAGTTAGTGTCTTTGGTTCCAATCAGCTGAATCTTATCTGTGATTACAGTTAGCGCCCCTGCTGCTATGTAGAGCGTTCCCAAGGTAACTATAAAGTCATTGACCTTGAAAATTGTGATAATCACAGCGTTGAAGAGACCAAAAGCAAGTCCGGTGAACACGCCAACAATTACAGCCACCCAGAATGGCCATCCCCACATAGAAACCATTAATGATGTACCAGCACTTAATCCGAGCACAGATCCAATTGATAAATCAATCCCACCGGCAATAATGACAAATGTTAATCCAACAATAATGATAAAAATAGGCACAGCTTCATTAATGTAGTACCTAATCGAATCAGGAATTAGGAATGAATCAGCATTCAGTGAGAAGAAAATGACCATCAAAACAAAGGCAGCGAGAATTACGACGCCTTCTATTGAAATTATCTTAGAGAGCTTCGATTGATTTCTCATACTTTAACTCTTGAACTCTTATATAGGATGTCTTGTTCCACTACTTCGTACCCATTAATTTGAATTCTCTCAGGCACAGATTCCAATTCGCCTACAATTGAACCTTCGCGGAGAATAATGATGCGATCACTCAGTCGAATTAATTCATTTAATTCAGAGGCAATTACGATGACTGATTTCCCGGCAGCTGCTAATTCACGAATGAGCTTGTGCACTTCAACTTTTGAGGCGATATCAATTCCCTGTGTGGGTTCATCAAAAATCAAAATTCTTGGATTTGTATTTAGACATCGAGAAATGATTACTTTTTGCTGGTTTCCACCACTTAGATTACGAATCTTCTCACGAGAATTCGGTGTCTTGATTGAAAACTTAGAGATAAACTCTGACGCCAAGTCTTTCTCTTTCTTGGCGCTCAAAAAGCCCTTCTTCAATACATTTACCAACTTAGATATTGAGATGCTCTTCTCGATGGAGAATTCTGAGAGTATGCCAAGAACTTTTCGATCTTCTGGAACCATGGCGATTCCGAGTTCATAGGCTTTTTCTGGGTGGCCAATTTTTCCAATTTTTCCAAAAACATTTATTGATCCGCTATCAAGCTTGTCTATTCCCATAAGTGCTCTCATTAGCTCTGTGCGCCCAGCGCCTGCTAATCCAGCAATGCCAAGAATTTCACCATCCCAGAGGTCAAAAGAAATATCCTTTAGAACTCCCTCTCGCTTGAAACCCACTACTTCGAGAGTCTTGAACCTTTCCTTACTTCCAGCCTTTCCTGCGGTTCTGTCAATTTTTGGTTGCTCAATGAGAGCAGCTGCTTGTGATCCAAACATGAGCGAAATCAAGTCATTAAGATTTATGCCCTCAATTGAAGTCTGAGCGACGCTTTTGCCATCACGCATGATTGTTGCTGTGTCAGCAAGACCAAATACTTCATCTAAATGATGTGTAACCCAAATGAGTGCTACGCCAAGGCGCTGAAGGCTTCGCATGTGTCCGAAAAGTAATTCTTTTTCGTGCTCTTCTAGACCAGACGTTGGCTCGTCAAGAATAAGGATTTTAGGTCGGACTACGAGAGCTTTTACAATCTCAATAGATCTCTTTTTCAATGCACCGAACTCGCCCGCAGGGCGCCAAAGCTCCTCTTCGGTGATTCCAAACTCGGTGGCAACGCTGCGGACCTTTTCGGCCATCTCGCGGCGGTTAACCCACGGACTCCAGCTTTTACGTTGGGTTATCAATCTCTCTTGGCCCAGGAAGATATTCTCAAGAACACTCAAGTCGGGGATGATCGAGAGCTCTTGATGGATCATAGAAATACCCAGTTCTTGAGCACTTCGTGGTGATTCAATTGCGACTCGCTGACCATGAAAAAAAATGGTTCCCTCATCCGGGTTAGTGAGCCCAGAAAGAATCTTGAGCAGGGTCGACTTTCCAGCGCCGTTGCCCCCCAGGAGCGCATGAATTTCGCCGCTTCGCACATCCAATTCGACTTTATCCAGAGCTTGAACACCCTGATATCTCTTTGAAATATGCGACATTTTTAGTATCTGAGAGCCCGCTTTTAGGGAGGAAACTTCAGCAAAAGCATTGTCCTGCATGGTTTCTCCTCCAGTCTTAACAGGTCAGAAGTTATTGTCATCTGGTCTTCAGACCACTAATCTACGGGAAGATCCCGCCCTGTCAAGGGGGTTTGCAGAGAAATTTTGGCCGTGGCGTTATGGAGGAAAGTTGATGAAGAAAATAATGAATTCACCTGAATCCGTGGTTACTGGGTATCTACGTGGCCTAGCGGCCGCTCACCCTGAGGTGATTGAGTTCAATTCCGAAGCGCGAATTGTCCAGAGAAAAATGCTTCCGACTCAACCGAAAGTTGGACTGATATCCGGTGGGGGTTCAGGCTGCGAGCCGATGCATAGTGGATATGTCGGGTTCGGCGGTCTCGACGCAGCGTGCCCGGGAGAAATCTTCACATCCCCTGTTCCAGCACAAATCATGGCTGCCACGGAAAGAGCAGATAGTGGAAAGGGCGTCCTCTATATAATCAAGAACTTTGGTGGGGAAGTCATGAATTTTGGTCTATCTGCCGAAATCATGAAACGCAAAGGTATTGAAATATCCAAGGTCCTTGTAAATGATGATTGTTCATTCCCAATTTCTCAGTTTGATCGGCGTCGTGGGCTCGGTGGAACAATTCTTGTTGAAAAAATAGCTGGGGCTGCAGCAGAACGTGGAGATGACTTAGCTCAAGTAACCTCAATAGCTAAAAAAGTAGTTGCAAACTCACGCTCTTTCGGGGTTGCCTTCAACTCATGCACAACTCCTAAACTCGGTCATCCAAATTTTGAGATGCCAGAAGATGAATTTGATATCGGGGTTGGTATCGGAGGTGATCGTGGACACTCAAGGTCAAAAATGGTTTCTGCTGACAAAATTGCCGAGATTTTAATCGAGCAACCAGCGTTGGAGCTTGAACTAGCTATCGGCAAGAAGATTATTCTTCTACTTAGTGGCTTAGGTTCAACACCACCTATCGAACTTTATACCCTGTCGGGACTCATTCAAGAGAAGCTTGAAAGTATTGAAACAAAGGTTGTGCGCTCACTTGTTGGTAATTTTATCACTTCATTAGATTCCTTTGGAGTGATTGCAACGTTCTTAGTTGCGGATGAGGAATTGCTCGAACTTTATGATTCACCTGTCGACACGCCAGCATTGAGATGGGGTAAATGAGTATGACTACAGATGTAACAATACCGATGGCACAAAATTGGTTGACTGAGTTCTGCAAAGCTGTGATAGAGATAGAAGACTACCTCAACGAATTAGACGCTGCAGTCGGTGATGGTGAACACGGTTCAAATCTCTCCAACGGAGCTCAAGCACTCCTAGAATCCTTCAAAGGGCCTCAATCTAAATCATTAGGCGAGTTTTTTGAATCTGTGGGGATGACAATCATAAATTCAGTTGGCGGTGCAAGTGGAGCCATCTACGGAACATTGTTTCTTCGGCTCAGTGATATTGCAGCAAGTAGAGCTACTGCAAGTTTGAACACCATGTCACAGGCATTTGAATCTGCCCTCGAGGGGATTATGGAACTGGGTCGAGCAAAACCAGGTGATAAAACATTAGTTGATGCTCTAAATCCAGCGGTAATTTCTCTTATTGCTAGTGTCAAAAACTCAGACGATCTGCAAGCAGCATTTGCTAAGGCGCACCATGCCGCCGAACTTGGATGTGCAAAAACGGCGCAAATGGAAGCTAGAAAAGGTCGGGGCAGTTATCAGGGTGAAAGAAGTATCGGCCATGTAGACCCAGGAGCAACGTCGATGACTGCTCTTTTTAAGACTCTTTCTAACTCAATAGATCTTTTTAGCGAGAATAGAGATTAGCCCGTCATCTGATATCACTTCAGCTCAAGTCTCAGCCTTCTGCACCTGGGCTTACTCTTAATCACCGGATTTGAAGTCAAAATGATTCATCCATTCATAAGTAGTGTCGTACATGCAGGCAGCCCCGTAG
This sequence comes from Actinomycetota bacterium, assembly GCA_009698845.1. Taxonomy (GTDB): domain Bacteria; phylum Actinomycetota; class Actinomycetes; order Nanopelagicales; family Nanopelagicaceae; genus Planktophila. The sequence goes on along the minus strand of WLPI01000008.1, from coordinate 17,651 downwards.
AAATCTCGGACTCTTTTCTTCCAGCCGCATGAGCAGGCTTGGTATATAAAGTTTCTTTTTCGATCAATATCAAGTCGCCAGATGTGGGTATCAAGTTGAGAACTACTCGGGTAAAGGTTCAGCATCCAAGGGATGTTACGGGTGGGGTCTGACAATCCATTTTTTAGCTCGTCGGGGCGCTTACTTTCTAGCTTCAATCAATTGCGAGGAACTTCCGATTTTCCGTGGAATAGTCTCCCTGAACTGAGACCGTCGCGCCTGAAATCTGATTTGCATCGACTGTGAAGCAAAGGCTTCCTTCGACCGTAGCGTCTGGAAAAGTCTCTCCGTTGTTATCAAAAGTATCTGAGGAATACCCGCAAGATTTTGAGAATGTATTTCCTTTTGAACCTACTATTTTGAATCTTAGGTCAGAGCTAGGCTCGCCACTTTCTTCACCGATATAAGTGGCTCTAATCTTTAAGAGCACGTAGCGCTCATTTGAAGCGGGAGACTCCGAATATGGATCTGATGCTCTTACAACTTTAAGAGCATCTTTATTTACTGATTCCACTTGAACTTTCCAGCCATTTACAACAACCGATTTACCAAGTGCAATTGGGTTATTTCTGCTCCCCATTTCTGCGTCTGCATCTTCTGAAAAACTGCTCAATGGTGACGGTTTTATCGTTGTTTTCCCGTCACCCACTGCTGAGCAACCCGAGCAAAGAAGGACAACCAATGAAGCAATAGCAAGTTTTGAAACCTGCGAACCAACGATCACTATTCTTTTTCTGGCCAAGTCTGGGTATCAAAAACTTTACCCGTGCTCTGGTCGATAATCTTGATGACAGTCTTGGGATTTTCTCCAGCACCATCAAACATTTGGTAGAACATTGAAAGAATGCCGATTCCGAAACCAATCATGCCGGCAGCCAGATCTTCTTCAAAGTTTGCCTTATTCACTGAAACGCTGAACTCTGAAATTTTCTTGTTGTAGGTGATTTCGCGGAAAATTTTTGGAGAATCATTTACTGTCTCCTGAATGTAATCGTCAACAGACTTTTTCATGTCAGCCAAAGCTGCCTTATGTTGTGATTTCGACATTCGGAAAGAGACGGAGCCATCAGCGTTTAGCTTTGCCTTTCCATACCCCTTCTTTGCTGCATCGGCGCTCAATTCTTCCTGAGTTATCTTTGTACCCTCATAGAAAGATGCAGGGACAGTTACATCAACGCTGAACAGATTCTTGTCTACGGAAATTCCTTCGTCTGAGGAATTAGATTTCACGCCCTTATCCCAGACCAATTTCTTACTCTTGTTGATACACGTGTATTTCTTACCTGACACGGTGCTAACTTGACCCTCTTTTTTACATGCAGAGCCTGGCTTAATTGCAGCGCTGGCTGCGTAAGGACTAATTCCTAAAGCTAAGCATGAGATGAGAATCGTTGAGAGTATGCGTTTCATGATTCTGAATCTACCAACAAAAGTAGCTATTAATGAGTATTCATGTATGTGAACTGATTCAAGATCTTCTGCTTTGTTTACGCCTGTACATTTCTTGCAATTTAACTCTTCTCATTTTTCATTGCTTTAGCAATAATCATGTGTTTCTATGGTTAGGAGCTGTGGTTCATGTCTATGAACCTACCACTCGATGGAAACAACGCCATCGCTCAACTAGAAGGGGAGATGAATATCTTGAAGAATTTATTAGTTAAGAGCCTGGTACTTACATCCTTAGTACTGACGTCTCTGGTGGTAGTTGCACCTCAGGGAAGTGCAGCTGATCCAAAACTCAATGCTGCGTGTAGTAAAGCTGGTGCAAAAGGCCAAGCAGGTGATGTTGCATTTGTATGCACAAAAGTAGGAAATAAGCTGGTCTGGAAGAAGGCCAAGAATGCTGCTGCTGCAAAACCTGCTGCTGCTGCCGTTAAACCTAGTGGAACTCTAAATATCGCTCACTGGGACTTCCTAGCACCTAAGTACGGTGCCGAAATGCAAGCAGTGATTAAGTCTTATGAAAAGTACAACCCAAATGCAAAAATTGAAACAGTGGGAATTGTACGCGCTGTATACGAAACAAAAATGAAGATTCAGTTGTCAGCAAAAGGCGGACCTGATCTCTTTACAATTCCAGATACTTTTTACCCAGAACTTGCTCGATCAAATCTCTTGGAGCCTCTAGATAATGTCTTCTCAGAAGCAACCAAGAAGACAATGAATGAGTCAAACAAGGGCGGCATATGGCGTGGAAAGCAATTAGCAATCACTTGGCAAGTTGCCCCTTACGCATTCTTCTGGAATAAAGACATTCTAGAAAAGGCTGGCGTAAAGCCACCTACCACTGCAGCAGAGTTGGTTGCGGCAGCAAAGACTATTAAGGAGAAGACAGGTGTTACCGGTTTCGCGGTTCGCAGTCGTCTAGCTGAAGAAACTCCATGGTGGATTGACTTCAACAACTGGGTAGTCGGATTTAATGGTGGTTGGTCAGATGGAGAGAAACTCACCATCGACAGCCCTCAAAATATCGCTGCAGTCACCGCCTACAAGGCAGTTTATGATTCAGGTGGGTTCTCTGTTGGTGATGATGCTTCTACCTTCCGTTCCAAGTTCGGGCAAGGACTCGTTGGAATGATGATTGACGCAACCGGAGCCCTACCAGCAATGATTGGCGAGAAGGTTCCTTCAAAGTCAGTCGGCGCTTCTAAGTTGCCATTCCCTGGAAAGTCAACCAGCCAGGTTGGAATCCTTTTCGGAATTAATGCCAACTCTAAGAACAAGGCACTGGCTAAGGACTTCTTGAACTGGTTCCTCATCAAGGACACACAGCAGGCAATTTCAGAAATGATCGGTAATACCTCAACAGTTGCTACCGAAACAATCGTTCCTGCGGCTTTCCTTCTTGAAAACCCATGGGCAGCTGCCTACAAAGAAAACGGTAAATCAACTAGGAGTTCAGTGCCTGATGGCTTCGAGTCATCGACTTCTGAAATCCGAAAGGAAGTACTCACTCAAATTGAGCAAGTGCTTCTTGGAAAAATGACACCTGCTGAAGCGCTTAAAAAGGCTCAAGATAATCTGAGCTAGAACGCGCTTAAGATCTGAGAAAGTTGACCTTGCAAGCTCTCACGGGGGCTTGCAGGGTCAACTCTCTTAAGGTGAGATTGTCGTTACATCCAAATGAGTTATCATTTTAAGAAACGGACAAAATTTTGAGCAAACAGGCTAAGAAGAAGACTCGTAGATACTCGGAACACGTTGGCGAGAGTCGTCTTATGCCGTACTTTTTTGTCGGTGCTGCAACTATTTACTTAATTCTTTTCACCTCAATACCGCTATTACGCGGTTTCTGGTTCAGCTTTACAGATAGCCTGCTTCTTGCCCCAACTGAAGGCAAGTTTGTAGGGTTTGAAAATTACCGAAGGTATCTGACAGATCAATCCTTTTACTCTTCACTCTGGACAACTATCGTCTATACATTCGTAGTAGTCGTGGGCGCGGTATCTCTTGGAGTTATCTCTGCAATCGCAATAAATGAAAAGCTTCCAGGTCGAGCAATCTTTCGTTCGATGCTGACTGTTCCCTGGGCAGTCCCGGGCGTATCCGTAGTCTTAATTTATAATTGGATTTATAACTACGATAGCGGTGTCGCCAATCAAGCAGTACGAGCCCTGGGAATGGGACAAAAGGGCTGGTTGATAGATCCTTCCTTAGGTATGTTCTCGGTAGCTTTTGCAAGTATCTGGAAAGTATTTCCATTTATTATGTTGGTTGTTCTCGCTGCTCTGCAAAGCGTCCCTGAAGAACTACGCGAGGCATCTAAGGTAGATGGTGCCGATCGATTTAGTGCATTTAAGACTGTGGTAATCCCCCACTTAATGCCAACTATTCGGGTTGCATCACTGCTCATGACGATTTGGTCAATCCGTAGGTTCGAGATTATTTATCTCTTAACCGGTGGTGGCCCCAGTGGAGCGACAAACACAATTGTAATTAATGTGTATAAACAAGCATTTGAATCTTCCGAATTGGGACGTGCTGCAGCACTCGGAATCTTGGGTCTACTTCTCTCCCTTTCGGTCACCATTGTCTATTTTGCTGTTGATAGAAAGAACGCAAAGCGGGACTCATTATGAAAAAAGTTTCGCTTACAAAGATTCTCCGCTGGATATTCGTTTTTGTTCTAGCATCTTTTGCAATATTCCCTGTCTACTGGATGTACAACACCTCCCTCACTTCAGTAGGAGGACTTTTCGGAGGACAAAACCTCATCCCTCGAGTAAAAGATTCTCTTCAGATATTTAATGTCTTCTTTACAGAGGTTCCTATCTGGCGCTGGCTGCGAAATAGTGCGGTTGTCGCTCTTGGTACCACGATCTCGAGCCTTGCAATGGCTGTTCTGGCAGCTTACGGGCTCTCCCGATTTCGCTTCTTTGGAAAAGGCCTCTTAGGTTTTTCTCTCTTTGCGACACAAATGCTTCCTGAGGCGCTTCTTATTGTTCCCATGTACGCACTGTTTATGAGCCTAGGACTACTTAACGGATTCACAGGTCTAGTCCTGGCAAATACTGCTTTCGTTATGCCCGTTGCAGTGTGGATTATTAAGTCCGCAATGGATGGAATTCCCTATGAAATAGAAGAGGCGGCAAGAGTAGATGGAACGCCACGTCTTGCAGTACTTACTCAAATAATGATGCCATTAACGGCGCCATCTATTGCCGCTGCTTCAGTGATCCTATTCTTTGATGGATGGAATGATTTTCTTTTCGCATCCACATTTATCACTTCATCTGAAAAATGGCTTGCCACAGTTGGACTAGCTTCCTTCCTCGGTGAATTTGTGACACCTCTGGCCACGGTCTTTTCTGCGGCATTGGTATTCACAATACCCGCAATACTTTTCTTTCTGATTATGCAGCGTCAAATCATTAGTGGACTAACATCAGGATCGGTGAAGGGTTAAAAATGCCAAAATTAATATTCAAAGATGTATCCAAGTCATTTGGAGAAACTCTGGTTATAAAGAATTTCTCGGCAGAAATCCCTGATCAGCAATTTCTTGTTCTGCTTGGACCATCAGGTTGTGGAAAGTCAACAATGCTACGAATGATTGCAGGACTTATTGACATCACCGAGGGGCAGATTCAATTCGATGATCTAGTTGTAAATGATCTTGAACCAAAGAAGCGAAGCGTTGCTTTTGTCTTTCAATCTTATGCGCTATATCCACACTTAACGGTAAGGGCAAACATCGCTTTCCCACTACTTATGGATAACTTCAGGTGGTGGCAGCACATACCTGTTGTCGGACACTTCAAGAGGCGTGCCGATCTTCGCAATCCTGAAATACAAAAGAAGATTTCTGAAATTGCTGAAACTATGGAGCTAACTTCCTATCTAAATCGTCGCCCTAAGACCCTTTCTGGTGGACAACGTCAGCGTGTAGCGCTGGCGCGTGCGCTAGTCAGAGACCCATCCATATACCTATTGGATGAACCACTCTCTAATCTTGATGCGAAGTTACGAGCACAAATGCGCGTAGAGATTACCAATCTGTATCAAAAGGTTCACAAGACCTTTGTTTATGTTACTCACGACCAGGTAGAAGCAATGACAATGGGAACTCAAATTATCTTGCTCGATGGTGGAGTAATTCAGCAGCATGGCACGCCTAAGGAAATTTATGACAAGCCAGCCAATGTCTTTGTTGCAAAATTTATAGGTTCGCCTCCCATGAATCTTTTCGAAGTACAAGTCGATGGCCAAATAATTCATTTACCTAGCGGGGATCGCTTAGACCTTACTGGTCACTCAATACCAAACTTCGATTCTAAGCGAGTGATCTTTGGTGTACGTCCGGAAAAGCTAAAGCAATCTGAATCTGGTGAAGGCATCCCTGTCGTAGTGAGGGTGGTTGAACGATTGGGCGCGGAAACCTTAGTTGCATTTAATTTTGCAAAACAGGCGGAAGATTCAAGAATTACTAAGGCGTCCAGTAATCTTCACTACATGCGCATTCCCGGTGATTCAACGCTGAATTCTGGAGATCATTGTTTCGTTGAGTTTAATCTCAAGGATGCTTCCTGGTTTAATCTCGAAACTGGATCCCGCTTCCAGTGACAAGAAGGATTGTAGTTAGTGGCGGTGGATCCGGAATTGGACAGGCTTGCGCTCAATGGTTTGCTGCTCGAGGCGATGAAGTCTTTATCGTAGGTCGTCGAGAGCAGAAGCTTAAAGATGCTGCAGGAACAATGGGAGCCAACGCAAATTTCATTGTCGCCGATCTTTCTAATGTTTCTGGTGCTCAAATCGTTCGAGACAGAATTGGCTCGGCAAAAGTTGATGTAATTATTTGCGCTGCTGGTGGCACCGCCGCAAAAACTCCCACAGATCTGAATGAGATTGACTATGAATGGCGTGCGGATATAGATCAAAACCTGATGACATCTGTTCTTCTAGTAGAAGCGCTCCGTGAGAATATCTCCCGTCCGGGCGGAAGAATCATTGGAATTGGTTCTATTGGCGCACAACTTGGTAGTGGTTACGGTGGTTCGTACGGTGCAGCTAAAGCAGCGATGCACGGATGGATCTATTGGTTAGCTCAGAACTTAGCGGAAGGTGATGTGACTGCAAATCTCGTCAATCCCGGGTTCATTCCAGATACCGAGTTTTTTGGTGAGCGCATGAATGAAGATTTCCGTAAAGTGCGCGTAGAGAGATCCCTATTGAAGCGAGCCGGTAGCTTAGAAGATGTTGCAGATACCGTCGGTTTTCTTGCCTCGAAGGAGGCCGGATATATAACAGGCCAAATCATTGGAGTAAGCGGGGGAACTGTCTTCGGACGTTAGCTCTTAATCACTAAACTTTACCTATGACCTTTCGTAACGCGACCTCCTTCCTCGGCATTGCAATAGTTCTTGTCTATGCCATCGGATCAGGGCTCTGGGTCAATACAGGTGATGGTTGGTATGGCAATCTAAATAGACCATCGTGGCAACCTCCAAGTTATCTATTCGGACTTATATGGCCGTATAACTTTTTTGTTTTGGGAGTTGCGGGCTTTGCAATAGGACAGCGTGCAAGTAAACCGGTGTCGGTGACATACATGGTCTTCTTTGCGGCATCAGTAGTTGCTGCATTGGTGTGGGCGTATCAGTTCTATCGTCCGCATAACTTCACTGCGTCAGCGATTGCACTTACGGCAACTGCGGTGCTGACGTTGCCGATGATCTTTATCTTGTTTACGGTGTCGATTCCGATTGCATTGGCGGTTGTGCCATATCAGCTGTGGGTGGCTGTTGCTGCGTCGCTGAGTTGGGGTTATCGCGCGCTAAACGCTGCAAGTATGTGAGGCGCTGCCTTCTATTTCGATTGACTATTGGCGGCTAGAGAGCCTTGACCGAGCTCAAGATTTCCCCGTCTAGCGAGAGCGCAACCTGATATCCACTTAAAGAACGAGATGTGTTGAATTTCGCTGACCCGTCATCGTCTGTTGCGACTTTGAAGGAAATAGCTCTCTGTCCTCTTTTGGTTGCACGAACTTGAAGATTCTCATTGGGCAAGTTACTTGAAATTGAAATCATGTACTTGTTCTTCTCTCTTTTCACAGAGATCTTGCCGAAGGTTGGTTCCTCTTCGCCATCAAGGTCGGAAACTTCAGTTTGCGAAGGAGTTGGCTCAGAAGTTTTACTTGGCGTTGCTGCAGGTGTGGGTGTGGGTGCTTTAGTTGCTGGAGCTGAATTAGGTAGCTTCTGAACCAGTACCGGCAAACCTTTAGCCGAGATTGCGATCTGCTTCCTTGAGTTGCTGGAAACTCTCCCGTTTTCGACCGACATAACCTCCGAAACTGCTTCACTGGATAATCCAGTATTTTTCACAACTACACCGCCCGTCGGCATAAACCGAGTTCCTGTGTTTTGAGACCTCTCACTTAATCCAAGTGCATCAAATTGGGCACCGTAGAGATCCATTGCTTTCACTAATCTCTCTCTAGTGACGTCAGGACCTAAGGCTCCTAAGAGATTACTTACGATGTAACCAGCATTCATTCCATTTAGGAAGCGTTGATCTAGCGTGCTGCTGCCACGATATTTCTGAGCAATCGAAAGGAAAGTTGCAACAGTCTGGTTAGAGGTTTCAGAGATAAGGCTGTTACTACTGACGGTGTAAATCTCTGGGTTTATGGTATTTGGGAGTCGCATAGCTGCAAATACGCTTTGATTGAATGCATCATCATTAACAAAATACTTTAGATTCAAGTTTTTACTTTGGAATATTGCGATCATCGAGCCAAGACCACTCGCGCTGCCCGAGTAGAAAACCAAGTCGCCATCCTTAAGGCCACCGTTCAAACTACACATATATGCGAGAGTACCTAGGGCTGTGCCTGCTGACCCGGCTGGGAAAGATTGGGTGCAATGAATTTTAGGATCCGATTTAATTTTGGATATCGCCAACCCATATGAATCATCTTGATAAACCAGAGCAATTTTCTGATTCGGAAAATTCTTATCCGCGTATGACTTTAGAATCGTTATTTGATTGAGTTCACTTACTTTACTGTAGTAATTAGTTGAGGCAGGAGACTGCTCTGAATCGTCAGAGTTTTTCTCGACGAAGCAATCTACAAAAAGATTGGGTATGCCTCTCCTACCTGGGCTAACACCTGATTGCAAAGCCATTTGAGAGGCACAGCCAGGTGCTGTTGAAATAAGTGCAAGCACCATTTCTTTCAAAATCAACTCAGAATTACTTGTGACAGCTCGTCCTGCGATATTGCTGTCATCTTTTTTAACAAAGTTTATTTTTCTCCCGTAGATTCCACCGTTGTCGTTTACATATGAGAAGTAGGCACTGATTCCAGAATAGTAAGAACTTATTCCAGGACTTGCTGCACCAGTGAGTGGGAATGAAGCACCAAATGAAAGAGAGTCTGAAGTAACGCTGTCTTCTTCACTTGCTACCGAAGGTAGAGCAGAACTTGTAAGAAGAACGATTAACGCAAAAATCAAACGTCTCATGGGCAGAATCGTAGCAATGGGGCAGAAATCTCTCTTTGGCCCCATGAACTAAGCAAATAGAGTGAGCGCACTACCAGCCATAAGTGAGTGTCTTGAGGTAGGTACGTAGCTGTGTGAAGAAATCTGCAGTCGATATCTTATAGATCTGCTGAAAAGCAGTCGGGAAGTCACTGCCATTACCGATTAATCTGATTACTTCCAGCACGTCATTGAGGGTGTGGCCTTTCATGACCAAATACTCATTCATCAATAGCCCAAGGCCATATTCGCAGCCGTTGTTGGATCCAAAACCTTCGGCGGCAAGATTCTTCTCCCATTTGTCGAGAGCAGCCTTGCACTGTGTCTTATCTCTGGCGCTTAACTCTGCTTTTTGCGCGGCTCCGTAATTGGCAAAAGACTTTCGATCTTCAAAGTGTGTAAGAACTATTCCCATACCAACGCTTGCAGAACCCTCTCTAAACCAGTCAGGAATTTTCGCGAAGTGTTCTTTTTGGAGTTCTTGTTGGTAGAGGTGGAAGAGCTCATGGCCACCTTGCACCAACATGGTGGTGCGCATTGCCGCATCATCACGAATTTTGATTCCGCGCCAGACTGCTGTTATGCGACAGCTAGCTCCGCCTTGATTAGGAGAAAGCCAAGACATACATGGGGAAACTTCTTTCAACTGGTCCTTTATCCAAGCTTCATCTTCACCGACAATCCATTTGGGAACAAAACCTAATGGCATCAGTTGCTCATAGAGAGTAAAGGCATATTGAGCATTTTCGGTCATGCGAATGACCGCTTTATCGCTGGGTGATTGCAGAATGACGTTAAGGGAAGGTGCACTTTTGATTCTTGTGCTGACAAGTTTTGCGCCGTATTCGTCGACCGCTTTGAAGCGAGCTGCATCTTTTCCATAGATTGCAAAAGGATCACTCTGCGTGGTGGCGGGTTTGTTAACAGCTACGCCCTTACTCCATATCTGCTTCTTGCCAGATTTAACACATGTAAATTTCTTACCGTTCTCAATTACTGAGCTTCCTGCATTGGGGCATGTGGCTCCCGGTTTAGGAGTTGCGGCGTTGGCTGTGTTGCCCAGGCCAATTGATACAAGGGCAAGCAGAGTCAGTGAAATGGTTACTGATCGCAGCGGTAGGTGCACCCCTGCAGATTAGACCCGCTTAATAACTGCCCACAAGTAGCTTTGGCAATTATTAGGTACCAGGTGTGTTGCCGGGGTTGTTCAAAACCTTTGATCTATTGCGAAAGTAGTCGAGAGAGAATCTTTACTGGCACGGAGTTGCGATTGTTTGCCACCCACCGGTACCCGAATCGGGAAATTGGCCCTAAGGCAGTAATGAATGCACTGCTTACTCTGTTGCCCCGTGCTTTAAGCAAGAAGGCGACCGCTGCTGCCCCACCTAAGGTGTTCTGTTGATCGATGACAAAGACTTCTTGCGAGCACTGCTCTTGAGTCAAGTTATAGATAGATAGGTCAGCGGTGTGGAAATCAAGAGCGTTAACTGCAACTTTCTTTTCGACCCATGACAATGCATTCTTGCAAAACTCGCATTGTCCATCGTAGATAATAACGACTTGACTCATCAGTGCCCCAGTTCGCATACTCTCTTGAGCGAGATTCTAACTCACTTAAAATTCACAACGAATCTGAGTTTAGAATCATGGTGGGCTTTTCTAGAGATTGATATTCTTGGCCGGTCTTCAAGTGCAAACTAAGCACGGATAGGAATCGATTGTGGCCCTTTGCCTGAACCCTCAATGCCAGCAGCGGCTTCCATCGGAAAGTCGCACCTGCTCATTTTGCGGTGGTGCCGAGATCAGTGAATTCAATTCATATACAAAATCTGAATCTCTTAAAGATGAGCTGAGCATGGAGAACTTCCAGAAGGTGATTAAATATTCAGAGCCATTCATCGAGAAGACAATCGTCAGCGATGGCACAAAGGTCTCCTTCACCTCAAAGTTCATCGTTCGACTGCAGTTCTTTGCCAGAAAAGCTTTCCGGCGCCGCTGAAAATCAGGTCTTCTCTACTATCCTTAATCCATGAATCGCATCTTGGCCGCCACGCGTTACGCCGTCCTTATTCCTGCAATCGCATCGATCTTGGGTGCGTTGCTCTTGATGTTCCAAGGGTCTATAGACATGGTTCGAGTTGTTATCGATGTGGTGCTCAATGGAACCAAATTGAAGTTAACAACCGTGGAAATTTTGACTGCCGTCGATGGCATTCTGCTCGGAACGGTACTTCTAGTTATTGGCTATGGCCTCTATGAACTCTTTATTGACGATGATCTAGAAGTTCCGCCTTGGTTGGAAGTGCATGATCTCGATGATTTGAAGTCAAAGCTCATCGGTGTCATCGTTGCAATCGTTGCGGTGATATTTGTTGGTGTTTTTGTTGATACTGATCGCGCAGACGATGTGATTGCCTACGGACTTGGTGCCGGTGCGGTAGTAACTGGTCTTGCATTCTTCTCTTTTGCTACCAAGAAAGATCCTTCACAAAAGGGACGAAAGTGGAAGAACGGCGCTTCATCCGACTCCAGTTTGTGAAAGTCCTGTGAATCGCTATACCTATCCAATTTAAAGGTTTTGCGCAAAGGTGCATTTGTCGCAATAGCCGTACTTTCGATCAGAATAGAGTTTTAGTGTGGTTATAAGAATTCTCATCGTATGTGCACTTGTATTTACAAGCGCACCTGCAAGTAGCGCTGCTGACTTTAAGGATAGCTCTGTCTCGCTCACTTTCGCTTCGGCATCCATTGCAAAAGCAGTTACACAAGGTGGCAATACTCGAGGTCCGGCACTTGCAGTGATGAAAGATGACACCATTTTGCTTGGTGGTGGAAAAAGTGGTGGCGAGATTCTGACCTGGAACAAGGCAAAGAGTGCGCTTCGAAGCTTAGGGACCTTTATCCCAGCAAATCGACGAGAGAATGATTCGCGCTTTGCAATTAACGACATCGCCGTCTTATCTGAAGGCGTTGGGTCAGCAAAATTATTGATCTCTTATCCCCGCTTAGGTGCATCAGGATCCTGTGTTGAGATAGCGGTAGATGAGTTAGCTTATGATCGCAAAAAAGCAAAAGTTAAGTTTGTGGCTAATTGGTTTGTCTCACAACCCTGTGTCCCTATCTCTGCTGTGCAACATACCGCCGGGCGCTTTGCGGTAATTGATAAGAACTCTGTCTATGTCTCTATCGGTGACTTGGGATATAGCGAGATAGATAATCGAGATAAACGTGGTGATTTAGGGTCAATCTTTAAGTTAAGTGCGAAATCGGCGGTAAAAGTTTCGCAGGGACATCGCAACCCACAAGGCATGGACTTGTTTGATAAAAAGACTTTGATGGCGGCAGAACATGGACCACGAGGTGGGGATGAAATCAATGTGATTGAAGAAGGTGGCGACTACGGCTGGCCATTTGTTTCTTACGGACAGCCCTATGGATCTGGAGATTATGTGCGACCAAGTAAGACCGGTACTCACGTTGGTTACATTGAACCAATTACGTATTGGGTTCCATCTATTGCACCGACAGAACTAGTGCAATTGCCAGCGCAAGGTTGGGGCAACTGGGGCCGGGCACTTGTGTTGGGTACTTTGCGCGAAGAGGTTCTTGTATTCATGAAAATCAGTGAGAAATTTACAGTGACAGATAGCGTGCAAGTAGATGTGGGAGATCGCATACGCGATCTCGAGATGTTAAGTAACGGTTCCTTGATTGCAACGACGGACTCAGGAAAGTTGATTACGGTATCTAACTCATGATTAGAGTAAAGATTGCACTGCTGGTCGCAACCCTTCTGGGCGCCACCTTTACTCCCCCCAGTGCGCACGCGCGCGAGTTAGCAATCTGGGATCAAATCCAAGGTACAAATCCCAAAGGCTATGTACTTCTTATGCGACATGCACTTGCACCTGGTGTTGGTGATCCTGAAAACTTTCGCCTCGGTGATTGCTCTACACAACGAAATCTCTCTGATGAAGGACGTCAGGATGCACGAGAAATTGGCCAAGGGCTAGAGCGTAGAGAGGTCAAGATCCTGCGACTTGAATCGAGTAGATGGTGCAGAGCTAAAGAGACTGCCCAACTTCTGAACATCGGTAAGGTGCGCCTGAATAAGAATCTTGACTCACTCTTTGAGGAAACAGATTTAGTTAATCTCCCACAAACTGGCAACATCAAAAAGCGAATCGTGGACCACCGAAATACTCGTGGTCTGCTCATCTTCGTCGGCCACTTTGTAAACTTTCAAGCAGTGGCTGGAGTCTCACTCGATTCTGGTGAAGGCGCACTCGTTCGAGCGACACCACAAGGTGAGATCAAAATACTTGGATACTCGCCAAAACCGTAACACGTACTCTATTTCTTGAGCAGCTGCGTTAACTCTTCGTAGATGCCGTTGAGCGCTTCACTGGTACTTACTCTTTTTTCTACTGCAGCGTTTACGGTGTTGCCTACTATTTCGCAGGCCTTCAGACCAGCGCGGGAAATCGGACGCTCTTCTTGAGCAATTGTTGCGTTAATGCGCGCCACTTCCAGGACATCAGATCGAAAATGTTTATCGAACTGCGCAGAGCCGAGCACTTCAAGTGAAGAAGTCTCCAGAGCGTTGCTCTTGAGGCCATCTTCTAGTAATTGCGCCTTGGATGTTAAGAACATTGCTAATTCAAATGCTTCATCTTTCAGATGTGAAGTTGAAGGTATCGACCAAAGAGGGCTGTAGAGATTTGGTGCGCGACCTGCAGGGCCAGCAGGAACAAGTGCTACGCCGCTGCGTTCTGCTAGTTCTGGATTTGTGCCTAATACATGCGCATATTCCATACCGACATCCATAATTATTCCTGCTCGTCCGGCGGCGAAATCTCGGCGAATCTCTGGAAAACTCATCATTCCTTGTTCTGGTGGTGAGACTGTATTCAAAATATCTAGATAGGTATTTAGCGCAGCAAAATGTCGTTCATCTGGGGAGCAAGCTTTTCCATCTGCATCAATCCATCGTGCTCCAAATGAACCCAGAAATGATCCGATGGTCCAGACCGAATGGCCACCGCCTGCTGCTCCGCGAGTTTCAAATCCGTAAAAATCAGATTGTCCATCTGCGCGCACTGCACTTTGTAGTTCAGCGGCAACTGACTTCAACTCTTCCCACGTTTGCGGAATCTGTAATCCATATTTTTCAAAGAGATCTCTGCGATAGAGAAGTGATCCACTTACGTTGACGCACGGCAATCCCAGAACTTTTTCTCCCTGCATCGCTGCCTGACGAGTCGCTTGGGTAACATCATCTAGATTCAGATTATGCGCACGCATTCGTGGAGCTAAATCCTCTACTAAGTTCAGATCGCCCATCTGCTGCAAAATCACTTCGTCATTGCAGATCAAATCAAATGCTGGGTCTGGCGAATGAAAAGACTCGGTCATCTGATCAAACATGTGTTCAAGCGTGCCGACACCGACGAAATCCCACACAAGCTCAGTGGCGATTCCTGTCTTTGCTTCAAACTCATTTAGGGCAGCGGGAAGATTTCCAAAAGGAAACCAGCGTTCCTGATAAACCCTTACTGTAGATCGACCCATTTTCTGACCTGCTTTCTCTCGTTAAGACCTAATTCTTAACGATGTATCCACCGTCTACTACAACTACTGAACCCGTCATGAATGAAGACTCTTCACTTGAAATCCAGAAGATAGATTTGGCAATCTCTGCCGGAAGACCAACACGGTTTAGCGCATGCATGGATTCAACCTGCTTGCGATAGGCAACTGGATCACTTGATTTCTGCAAACCATCTAAAGTGAAAGGTGTTTCTATCCAGCCTGGCGCAATAGCATTGACGCGAACTTCAGGTGCAAGCTCTAGTGCTAGCGACTTTGTCAGTGAATCGACGGCACCTTTTGTTGCGCAGTAAGCGGCATACCCATCTGAACCAATCTGGGCAGATATTGAACTCATATTTACAATTGCGCCCTGCTTGGATTTCTTAAGTAGCGATGACACGTACTTAATGGAGGTAACCATGCCAATAACGTTGACCTCAAACATATCTCGCCATTCGGCTAACTTTGCATTCTCTATCTGATCGAGATAGTTACGACCTGCAATATTTACTAATACATCGAGATGACCGTGCTTCTGTGAAATGTAACCCTGAATCTCTTTCCACATCGTCTCGTCAGTGATGCTGCCCTGAAAGAATTTCTCAAAAGTTGAATCTGTGGAGTCCGCAAAGTCTGTTCCAATGACTGTATAGCCACGTTCTTTAAATAGCTTCGAGGTTTCTAAACCTATTCCCCCAAGGGCTCCTGTTACCACTACTACCTTCATTTATCACTCGCCTCCATGTGAAAACACTATCCCGGAACGTCCAGGTACCGATATATCTTTGCCAAGCTGAGTACTTTCACCAACAGTAAATAAGGTGGAAATCTTTTCAGTATTGAAGTCGGGCTTTACTGTAATTTCGGTGGAGCCCATATTGACAAGTACAGTCAGAGATTCTTTGCCAAGTGTGCGAGTCAACCCAAATAGATCAGCAGGTGTCTTCTCGTCACACCACCAATTCGCGATACCTTCGTTCCACACTCTCTCGTGCTTAAGTCTTGCAAGATGTGGAAGCAACTCTTCAATGCCTTTTTCGCCGCCAATAAACATCATAAATGGACCAGGCAATGTCGCGAAGATCAACGTCAGTAATTGAACCGTTTGGATATCAAACTGCTCGCGACGCCATTTCTTACCCCAACTTGGCCACCAAAAAGTATCGTGGGAATCTATGTGATGCGCCGTCATTGAACCTGCGGGCAATAACGAATCGCGATCTTTTACCCATCGAGCTAAATCTTTTGCTGAGCGAATTCCCCAATTCTTTTGACTATCGGGTGAACCGAGTGAAGTTACTAGCCATTGTTCATCATAATTGTAATTAAGGTCCATAGATTTTCGAAGGCAGAGCCCAGAAGGTTCGGTGTAAAAGAGAAAATCTCTCTTTCGCCCTTTAAAAATTGGTCGCATCTTCTCGAATAACTCAGTACACGCTAACGCCGAAGCGCTAGCTCTAGCTCGTGCCCACGGCGCCCAGTTGTAAAAATCGTTATACGTTGGCGCATCAAAGCGGAATCCATCAATATCTAACTCTGTGAGCAAATGAAACATTGAGTCGGTGAAATACTTTTGCCATTCGGGATTACGAGCATCAAATGCTTTTGTATACACCCCAATGATTTCATTGCTTGAATCACGGTAGAACCAATCGGGGTGCTCTGACTCCAGCGCAGTTTTAGCTGGACTTCCCTCATACCAATAGGGTTCGAAATCTAGAATATGTCGCGACCAGGCAATTTCGTAATTGGTCCAATCTTTAACATCCGAGCTGAAACTGTCGGAGGTTGCACCTTTCAAACGAGCCATGTACGGGCCACTACGCACCGCATCTGCAGCAATTTTTATAATTTCTTTATCAAGGACTCCATGAAGTAAGACATCGAAAATAACTTTGATTCCCTTTGCATGGGCCTTCTGGATTAGCTCTTTGATCTCCACGACATCGCCATAAGAGATACCGATATCTGCATAGTCATGAACGTTGTAACTTGGATACGGTTGCTTAGGCATCAGTTGAATACATGAGAAGCCCAACTGTGAAATGCGATCTAGATCGTCAATGAGGTTGCGCACCTGGGGATACGGCGAGTACTGATTGACCTCTGAGAAGACTGAAAATCCAATCTGCGCTTCAAATATCATCGCCTCGCCCACCCACTCTGGAGGGTTTGCCGGTGAAGATATCCCCCAGCTCTGTAACCACGTGGCGAAAACATCTGAGAATTCTGCAAAGCGATGGAAAGTTGTATCTAAGCTGAGTAATGGAATCTCTATCGTGTCTACCAAAGAGAGATCAGAACCAAATTTGCTCCTGATGCTTAGTGCGGCAGTGTTCTTGCCTTGAGAAGAAAAAAGTAGCTCGGGAATTTCTATCTGATTATCTGGCCAGAGAATCAGCGACTGCGCAACGGACGAAATGTGAATCAGCGCTGCCGAACCTCGTAGGCCACCCAGTGGTGAGACGCCAACCTCTTCAGTAAGTGAGCCAAGTTCTACATCTGCACGCAGACCATTTCCCGGTAAGTTAACTTTCCAGGTGCCATCTTCTAATTCAAATATGAGCTCTGCGAAAGTATCTCGTACAACTACATTCGCTTGAAGTAATTCTAGAGCCATTGAAATTGCTGGGCCTGAATTATTGAATTTATAGAGTAAGAATCCCTTGACACCTTGAATATCAACTGGCACTTTAAATCCAGACCAGCTCTGGTGTAAAACTGATACTGGTTCAGAAACCATTGCAACCTTCGAAAGAATCTGCGTGTCAAAGTATTCAAGCCCACCAGTTGCCGCACGTCTTTCCTGTCCGCCAACGACCAAGCGGATCTTTGTTGAAACGCTCTTTACTGGTTCCGCCCCAGAATTAGTTTTCCCAATCTGAATCAATAATCCTGATTCAGCATCAATTTCAAGCCAGTGATTCGAGTGCGGAGAAATAAGTTTCAAATTATTTCCTCTTGAAGTTTGGCTTTCTCTTCTCCTTAAATGCCAATCTGCCTTCATTGGCATCTTCTGTGGCAAATGCAATCACT
>WLPI01000075.1 GCA_009698845.1 Actinomycetota bacterium | reverse complement strand
GATTTCTTTACGCCTGGCATCAATTGCAACGGTGTATTCAGATTGATCAATTGATATTGCATCGAGTGAACACACTCCAACAACCGGAATCTGGCGAGCGAGTCCGAATGTATGAGCAAATGAAATACCTACTCGTAGTCCAGTAAACGGCCCAGGCCCCATTCCGACAACTACACGATCAGGCGGTCCGGAGACTTTAAGAGCTTCTGCAACTAGCTCTGAAAGCGCACGTCCATGATCTGTTGCTCCTTCATGAGATTTCTCGAAAAGAACCACACCATCTTCAGTAATTCCCACTGTGGTACGTGACGTTGCTGTATCAATGGCAAGGGAGATTGTCATATCTCAAGCTCCTGCCATCTGGCTCCTACTTTTTTGATTGTAACTTCTCGTACTTCCTCAGTGCGATCAATCGTTATCTCAAGTCGTTCTTCACTGAGTCGCGCAGATTCCGCTCCGCCCCATTCAATAACCGTAACGGCGTTCTCTCGCGGAGTATCCAAATCTAAATCATCTAGGTAAGCCGCAGCATTTCCGCTTTCAAGTAGTCGGTAGGCATCCACATGAATCAGAGATAAAGGCGCTTTATGAATTCGTGAAATAACAAAAGTAGGCGAAGTAACATCATTGATTCCTAGTGCTTCGCCGATGCCTTGAACCAGAACTGTTTTACCGGCACCTAAAGGTCCGTTGAGCAAAATGAGATCACCTGGTTTACACATCTCACCTATGCGCACGCCGAGTGCGTGCATATCGGGAGCAGATTGAATTCTCACTCGTGAAGGATAGTTCACAGGCAAAGCGAAAGGGCCCCGGTTGCCCGGAGCCCTTTCGTTACGTGCTAGTGATTAGTAGCCGAAGTTGTACTTCAGATCGTTTGGACGATATTCAGTATCTCCGTTGAGGTTAGGAACCTTAGTTGCAATGTATTCAACATAGGACTTTGTTGGAACCTTTCCTGACTTAGCAGCGACTGCGAGCATATCTACCCACGCCTTCATCTGCTTGACCGAGAATGTCTGGTGACCAACACCTGATGCTGCAGGTGTAGCTGTCAGATCTGGCGCACCCGTTGCAAGGAACTTTGTGTAGATCTCTGGAGTCATTGCATAGAGAGCAAGAGTGTTCCAGATTGGCTTCTTGCCGCTCTTGGTCTTCTCCCATGCTGCAAGGCTCTTTTCATAGACTTCGCGCTTGCGATCTACGTAACGTGCAGAGTTGCCAGCAAAGACCAGACGATCTGCTTCATTTGAAAGCAAGATTGTTGGGTGCTTTGAAGTAAATGAAGATTTATCAAGCGCCTTGAACTTGGCGATTGCATCTGCATTTCCAGTAACGCGCGGAGCTAAACTAAGCACTCCAAGCATTGCAGCGATACCGTCATCACCAGATAGTCCGAGGTTATAACGACCCGCATCGGCCTCATCGAGCATTGCAGCCCAATCAGTCTTTGTGTTGTCATAGAAACCAGGACCTGTGATTTCAGAAAGTGATTGACCAGCAATCACACCAGAGGCAACTGCCTCACCTAGGTTTTCAAGAATTGCAACAGTTGCATTGATACTGTGTTCTGCAACCAATGTACTTGTCGAAATTCCATCCATGTGCGCACTCTTTGTTGGTACACCAGTCAATAGACCTGTGAGCAACAAAGCAGAGCGTTGTGGAATCGGCGATCCCTTTAGCTGCGCTGGATATTGAAGTCCAGGTGCACCGAAGTTGCCCTGCCATGCTCTGAGAAGTGCTACTACCTTCCCCAATTCACCGGCTGAGGCCATGTGGCCAGGTAGGCCCTTTGTTCCAAATGCAGCGCAACCCTTGATTGTTGGATCAGCAAAGACGCTGAGGATGTAGAAGATGTCACATGCAGATTGGATTGATTCTGCAACAGAAGGAGTAACTCCTGCCAAGATACCAACTGAATCTGCATATGTTGGGTACTTCTCTACAAACGGAGTGATGATTGATCCCGCTTGTGAAGAACCGTAGATAACTTTCTTCTGGATCTTTGCACCGTACTTAGTAACAGCAGTATCAACAACTTCCTTGAGCATTTCTACTCGAGCGATGTTATTCCAGCCGCGCGCACCTTTGACAGTTCCGTCATAAGCAGCCAGACCGTAACCAGCCTTGAGCATCTCTTTAGTGATGTCTTTTTGAGTTACTGAGTTAGCTGGTGTGATTTCTTCAATTCCAGTTGGAACTGCAGAGATACCTGGGAATGTCGGTCTGATGCCGTGCTCCCAGAAGAACATAGTTCCGCGGAAATTTCCTGGAACTCGGAATGTGTATGCGGCACCGTTTTCAAGCGTGCCTGTACAGATTTCCACATCAGCTGTGGTTTTACATGTTGGTGCCGCAGCCCTTGCTGCTGGCACTGTAACAACTGCAAGAGTTGATACAAGTGCTACCGCACCAAGTGATGCAATCAGTTTACGAGTTGATAGCTTCATGTGATTAACCAACCTTTGGTAGTGCATCGGCTGCGATTGCAGGACGTGTGTATTTGAGTTCTGTTACAAGTCCCTTAGCTGAATCGGTGGTCCACATCTTTCGGGTTCCATCGATTGGCTTGAGAACTGATGTTGCATCGTACTTACCGATCCAGAAGCCGGTGAAAGCTTCGTGGGTCTTTGCAGAATATCCAAGTGGAGATAGTCCCGCACTTGTTAGCTTCGATGCATTGTTTTCGATGAACTTGATGATTCCTGGGCGTGTGAGGTTCTTACCAGCACCCTGAAGAGCTGCAGTAGTTAGGTAACCGATGTTCATACCTTGTAGAACGTTGTTATCCCACACCTTTCCTGCGGCTGGACCCTTATTGAATTCGTCATTGATCTTCTTAAATGCCTTAACGAACTCGTCATCAGCTTCACCTGGTGATGGAGCGTGTGATGCAGAGATTGTTCCGACCAAGAGTGCTGCAGATACTGCGGGAGCAGTACCGCGCGCGCCAAGAATTGTCTGGAATGTTGTTGCATCAGAGCCAACTGAGATAACTACATATTGTGG
>WLPI01000074.1 GCA_009698845.1 Actinomycetota bacterium | reverse complement strand
GGTCGTAAATTTGTGTATCTTGGTGATGGAAACAATATGACTCATGCCTGGTTGATTATGGGCGCAATCATGGGTGCACATGTTGTTGCAGCAACACCAGATGGCAAGTGGGCACCGGATCCTGCAGTTGTTGCTAAGGCGAAAGAAATTGCAGCAAAGAGCGGCGCAACTATTGAAGTAACCAATGATCCAGAAGCAGCAGCTAAAGGCGCATCAGTTCTCTATACAGATGTGTGGATGTCCATGGGAGATCCTGAAGCAGAGCGCGCAGAGAAAGTAAAAGCACTTACACCTTTTGCAATTACAGAAAACCTTATGAAACTTACAGAAAAAGACTCAATCTTCATGCACTGTTTGCCAGCACATCGCGGCGAAGAAGTTGAAGCTTCAGTAATTGATGGACCGAAATCTGTTATCTGGCGTGAGGCCTATCATCGCCGCACAACTATTCAAGCTCTCTTCTATCACTTAACTCGCGGCGAACTTAAGGGAAATTAAACCCACCACCTCTTTACCACGGTGAAATCCCCAGGGGTGGAAATTAGTGCTACCGCTTCCTAGCGCGTCTCAAATCTTAAGAAGTGATATGAATTGTTAAATTTTGGATGTCGCTAGGCAAGTAGCACCGGTAAGGTTCTGCGCATGAGAGTAGCCGTACCTAGAGAAATCCGTGATGGCGAGAAGCGCGTAGCGCTGGTGCCAGATGTAATTAATAAGTTAACTCGACTTGGTTTTGAAGTTGTCATTGAATCTGGGGCTGGCGACCACGCACAAGCAACAGATGCTCTCTTTACTGCAGCAGGTGCAACAGTAAAGAGCGGCAATGTCATCAGTGATGCTGATGTAGTTCTCTCGGTTACCTCACTTACTCCCACTCAGATCGGTAGCCTAAAAAAAGGCGCCGTGACAATTTCTTTCCTCTCACCGGTAACAGCGGTTGATTCAATCGAAGCGGCTGCAAAAGCAGGAGTCACCGCGTTTTCATTAGAGCTTGTTCCTCGTATTTCTCGTGCGCAATCAATGGATGCACTCACCTCCCAGGCGCTCTGCGCCGGATATCGCGCAGCACTTGTGGGCGCTGAACTTTCACCACGCTTCTTCCCAATGTTGATGACAGCAGCCGGAACCGTTACACCGGCTCAAGTTCTTGTCCTTGGCGCAGGTGTTGCAGGTTTGCAAGCAATTGCAACCGCTCGCAGACTCGGTGGAGTCGTCAGCGCATATGATGTTCGACCATCCTCCGCCGATGAAGTGAAATCAATGGGTGCAACATTTATTAACCTTGAACTTGAAGCACTTGAAGGCGCTGGCGGCTATGCACGTGAAATGACAGAAGAGCGTGCAGCAAAGCAACGCGAACTTTTGACTCCATACATTGCAAAGTCTCATGTCGTTATTACAACTGCAGCTGTTCCTGGTCGTACTGCGCCACGTTTGATGACAGCGCAGATGGTTGATGCGATGGAGGCCGGAACAATCATTGTTGACCTCGCGGCAGAAACTGGTGGAAACGTTGAAGGTTCTAAGCCAGGTGAAATAGTTGTCACAGCAAAGGGAGTTCAAATCTGGGGCGGTAAAGATGTACCAAGCCAACTTCCTTTCCACGCATCAAGCTTGTACTCACGTAACGTCGTTAATCTGCTTACTTTGATGACCACCCCAAGCAAAGATGGATCAGCGGTTGCTCTCAATATTGATTTCACTGATGAAATTATTGATAAGTCTGCGGTAACTCACGCAGGGTCTAAACACACACCGGGTGCTAGCGAGAAGGGCGGTGCAAACTAATGGATGCAATCGCAATTATTTCCATCTTTACACTTTCAGTGTTTGTGGGCTTTGAAGTTGTTTCTAAAGTTTCATCAACTCTACATACCCCGCTGATGTCTGGCGCGAATGCTATTCACGGTGTTATTTTGGTCGGAGCAATAATCGTCGCCGATCACAGCAAAACTAATTTAGAACTTGGACTATCTCTCGCTGCAATTGTCTTGGCCACAATAAATATGGTCGGTGGATTTGTCGTGACTGACCGAATGCTTGAAATGTTTAAGCCTAAGAAAGATTCTCAAGGAACTAGCCAGAAGGGAGACACCAAGTGAACAGCACTCTCTATAGCTTGGTTGGTCTAGCAGCTGGCGTTGCATTCATTTTGGCCCTCAAGGGTTTATCTCACCCAAAGACGGCTCGCCGTGGAAATCTCATTGGTGCATTCGGTGCGACAGTTGCAACACTCTCTGTTTTTCTCTATGTAACACCTTCTAAGGGTGAAGAAGTTGGACACTCACTTCCACTACATAACTTCTGGTGGATTATCGGAGCAATTCTTCTTGGTTTGATTATCGGTGTCCCGGCCGCTCGCAAAGTCGAGATGACTCAGATGCCACAGCTTGTCGCACTCTTTAACGGCGTTGGAGGTGGCGCGGCCGCGCTCGTTGCAATCGTTGAATACTTAAATCTTGGAGACACTGCAACAACTGCAGAAGTTATTTTTACAGTCTTTACTGTTGTAGTTGGCTGCGTATCTTTCAGCGGATCAATCATTACATTTATGAAGCTGCAAGAGCTGATGACTACACGCCCAGTGGTTTTTCCTGGTGGACGCTTTGTTATTGCCGGAACGCTAGTCGCTGTACTGGGCGTATCAGTATGGGTAGTAACAGCACTTGGAACTACGCCCCTGCTTGTACTTGCAGTGCTTTCACTTCTCTTCGGTATTCTCTTTGTACTTCCTGTTGGTGGCGCAGATGTACCGATTGTTATCTCACTACTTAATGCATTTACTGGTCTTACAGTTGCTGCTAGTGGTTACGTTCTTTCATCAACACTACTTATCATCGCCGGAACACTTGTTGGTGCATCAGGAACAATCCTGACCAGGCTTATGGCAGAGGCGATGGGTCGATCATTATTCGGAACTCTCTTCGGTGCATTTACTGCAAAGCCACAGGCAGTTTCTGAATCCGGTGAAGAACGTCCAGTGCGTTCTGGTTCACCTGATGACGTTGCAATTTTGCTCAACTATGCACGACGCGTAGTTATCGTTCCTGG
>WLPI01000073.1 GCA_009698845.1 Actinomycetota bacterium | reverse complement strand
GATGATTTCATTATCAATCCAGGGCAGATTCCCATGGTGGATTACCATTCTGATTCTCTCTCGAGAGATAGGAATTACTATCTTTCGTCTTCTTGTTATTAAAGATGGCGTGATTCCTGCCAGCAAGGGCGGGAAGATTAAAACGCTGATGCAGAATTTCGGAGTCGGATTCTTCATGCTTCCATTCCCATCATGGCTGGAATGGTTCAGGGTTGGCTTCATCTCGGTGGCAATCATTTTGACCATTACAACGGCCTACGATTATGTAAAGGTGTGGCGAAAGAGTTCATTAGAGTAGTAAGTTTCTCGCTGTGCCGACTCAATCCCAAGCTCAATCTGTTGTCGAAAAATTAATCAGCGCAGGCCAGACTGTTTCTGTTGCTGAATCACTTACAGGTGGAGGACTAGGTTTTGCCCTGACACAGATTCCTGGCTCGTCAGAAGTTTTTCTAGGTGGAGTTATTTCTTATACATCAGATGTAAAAATGAAAGAACTTGGCGTTAAGACTGAAACTCTAGATAGATTTAACGTGGTCAGCGAAGAAGTTGCCATTGAAATGGCCGAAGGCATACGTAAGAAATTTGGAACTACATGGGCTATTGCAACAACAGGCATTGCTGGCCCTGGGGATTACAAAGGGATTCGCGAAGGAACTGTCTGGATCGCCATCCGAGGACCAGTAAACCAAACACTGCTTCTTACGCTAGATAGTGGTCGCGATGGCGTGCGGCAAGGGGCTATATCCAGCGCAATTGGTACATTTGCGCGTATTCTTAGCACTCAGAATACGTAATACAAAAAGTAAGGGAGAAGGCGATGGTCTTATTGCGTGAAGCAGTCGGTCACACACTTCGTCATGCTCGCACAACCCAATCACGTACGTTGCGTGATGTGGCACGTGAAGCTCGGGTATCACTTGGTTACCTTTCTGAAGTAGAACGCGGTCAGAAGGAAGCATCATCTGAACTCCTGAACGCAATCTGCGAAGCACTCGGACTCACACTTTCATCTGTGATGTCCGGAGTTACACACGAACTCGCTTCTCGCGAAAGTGCAAAGCTCTCCGTTGTCGACGCAGCCTAAATACCTTCTTCAAGGCGGAATTCATCGCCGCACCGAAAGTGCGATTCTTGAAGGTACAAAAAAACTCATCGCTCAATTTGGAATCTCTAATATCTCAATGATCGAAATTGCTGATGCGTCAGAAGTATCGCGTGCAACGCTCTATAACCATTACCGCGATAAGAACGCTGTACTGAACGCACTTGTTTCGGCAGAGGTTGAAAGATTGGTTGCTCTTGCAGATCGAGCTGGTACTCCCGCCGATGCACTTGAAGTTCTTTCGCAAGAGATTTCTCAAGACACCGCTCTGGCATCGATGCGCATTCACGATCCCGCCGCACTTATCGCAGTGATGTCTCATGCGGAAAATCCGCTCTATCTAGTTTTGGCCAAATGCATTTACGGTGCCACTAAATCTGAGGCAGGTACAGGATTGGCAATGCGATGGCTCCTTGGGCAAGTGATGCAGCCAATTACAGCTAAGCAATCTCGCGAGCAGGCAGAACTTCTCGTCGACCGCACTTTGTTCTAGGAACTTCCTTACATGCGAATCTCTGACTTACGCGAACGCTTGTCGCTTTCTTTTGGCGAAGCATGGGCACCATCTTTTTCTCAGGATATTGCGATAAGTGAATTAGGTTCATTAACCGTAAATCAAGCTCTCGAAGCAGGGCGCGAAGTTGATGAAATTTGGAGAGCGGTTTGCAAACAATGTCCCCTCGAGACAGAAAAATTCAAATAGTAAAGTGCCTGTAACTACAGAAATCATTTCAAAAGACGAGAAGCTTCCTGCTCTAGTTCTTGTTCATGGGTTGGGCTCTGCTGGAACTATTTGGAAAACCCTTCATGGAGGGCTCGAGGATTCCTTTACTATTTTTCCAGTAGATCTTCCTGGTCATGGTTCTGCGCCACTTCACGAAGAAGAGCTTGATCCTCAAGCACTTGCACACTCAATAGTTCGCACGATGACTGATGAACATGGCATTGAAAACTTTCATGTTGCCGGCAATTCACTGGGTGGTTGGATTGCACTCGAAATGGCAGCGCTGTATCCAGAGCACGTAAAGAGCGTGACAGCCCTTGCGCCAGCTGGCTTGTGGCGCGAAGGACCCACACAGAAATTTCCACCAAGTTTGCTAGCTCGTATCTTGGCAAAGATTTCTCAATACTTCTTGAAGCTTGCATACAGGTTGCCACTACTCAAGGCGATGGGATACAAAAAAATCACACATCTGTGGCGCGAACTATCTTTTGAGTCTTGCAAGGACTCTGTCTTAGCAATGGCGAGTTCAATTGGATATTCACCGATGTGGAAAGCCATGCGACATAAAAAATTTGATGCACAGGTATCAGAAAAGATTCCAGTCTCAATCATCTTTGGAGACGATGACCTCACTCTGCCTCATCCAAAGGCTCAAGTCCGTGAAGTTGCCCCGAAGCATTCTCGTTGGATCATCGTTGACAATTGCGCCCATGTAATTATGTGGAACTATCCCAAGCTGACAGTCGACTTGATTAAACGTACCGCCCTTACACCGCAATAACTTCTAGCACCCAAGGATTTCCATCTTCGGCAGGAGTAAGTGCGCACGGATATTTCTCAGAGACAATCGCATAGAGATCTTCAGGTGTTTTAGGTACAGAACGCGATTGCAAGAGCCAGCGCGCGATTTCTCCGCGAGTTTTCTTAGACATATGCGTGATGACAGTGCGCACGCCATCGACGACAGTTGATACGCGAATGTCGACCGTGATATCGGCGGGTGCACTCCAGACAGTTTTATAGGTGGACGAGCGACAGTCGACGATCAGTGGAGTTTTGACCGCATCCAAAACCTGCGCAACAGGTGCTTTCATCTTCTTGTTATCAATTTTCTCTTTGTAGCTCTCGATCTTTTCGCTCGGGCGCACAACGCCGTATTTGGCCGAGATGATGGCCAGCCCTAATTCCCCTCGCTTCTTGGCCGCAGGGGAGAGGGAAGCCCAATCCAGCGCCTGATAGAGCACGCCTGTATAGACGGCGATCGCGGGGGTAGGTTGAGAGGTTTCGCGCTTCTTCTCTGAGGGTGGAAGCAGGATCAACACGCGACACACCCTACTTGTCAGTGGCGCCTGTTACCGTTCGAACAGATGTTCGGATATATTAATCCCTGCACAACCAGAGCGGTGCTCAGCTTCCGCCCACAGCGTCTCTATAACGCCAAGGGCCGTCGCAGAGAATTCCGTACCTTCTGGGCCGAATACCAACGGTGGCGCTCGCCAACGTTCGAGATAAAAGGAGAAGACAGTGG
>WLPI01000072.1 GCA_009698845.1 Actinomycetota bacterium | reverse complement strand
GCGTGCGCTTTTCCAGCCGCACCCATTGAATTTCTCAAGGCAGAATCATTGAAAAGAGTAACTAGAGCCTTTGCCATGGGTGCTGCTAGAGGGGGAGTCAGTAAACCTGTTTTCTCGTTCTTTACGATGTCGGCGATAGATCCAACCGAAGGTGCAAGTATCGGTAAGCCAGCTTGAGCCGCTTGAATAAGTGTCAGGGGAATTCCCTCATTATCGCTAGTAAGAATTGCAATATCACTTGCAGCAAATAGCTGCGCAATATCTTTTCTCCAACCGAGGAAAGTAATCGGAAGATTTTGAGCTGCTGCTCGTCTCTTGC
Source organism: Actinomycetota bacterium (assembly GCA_009698845.1). Taxonomy (GTDB): domain Bacteria; phylum Actinomycetota; class Actinomycetes; order Nanopelagicales; family Nanopelagicaceae; genus Planktophila. Next base: position 3,151 of record WLPI01000072.1, on the reverse strand, counting down.
TACTCTCGAAGAGCTCACCTTCCCCGGCCACCAAGAAGTGAATGTCAATTTTCTCTTCAGCCATCTTTTCAGCGATATCCAATAAACGATCTGGTCGCTTAATCTGAGTTAACCGCCCAACAAATGTGCAGTAAATAGTTGTTGGATTTAGCTCAAGTTCACGTCGGATTAACTCTTTGGAATATGAGGCAGGCTCGGGCAACCCTGGAAAGAAAACAGAGAACTTCTCCTCGTTGCCAATACCGGCTGCAATCAAGTCTTTCTTGACTTCATTGCCAATTGCAATTAAATGGTCTGTTTTGCCCGCAAGGAATTTTTCAATTGAAACAACTAACTGAGTCTTCCAACCTGCGAAGTAACCATGTAGTAGATGGCCATGAAAAGTGTGTATACGTACAGCGCCCCGTCCAGCGATTATTGAAGCAATTCTTCCTAGTACTCCGGCTTTAGCTGTATGAGTATGAATAACGTCGGGCTTAAATTCGCGAATAGTTTTAACAAGCCCTACAAAAGCTTTTAGATCTGCCAGCGGTGATACCGATCTTCCCAGTCCTGCAATACGTGTGGCTTTGATATCCGTTGCTACTTCATCTAAATAATCTGCTTCAGTGTCATCGCAATACCCAGTGATCAAAATCTGTTCAAACTGAGTTTTATCCAGCCCGCGCATTAATTCGGCCACAATGACAGCAGGGCCGCCAACATTCATGCGGGCGATAACTTGCATCACTTTGGTGCGCTGGGCCATGTGGTTATCTTCTCGCAAAAAGACTGGATAATTGCACTTATGAGCGAGCCGAATATTGCTAGCGGGCAATTTGTTTCAAATTGCACCGCAGATGCGATGGACCGCGCCGCCGAAGTATTGAAATCTGGCGCACTTGTCGCTTTTCCAACTGAGACTGTCTACGGACTCGGCGCAGATGCCACTAACGCAGCAGCGGTTGCTCGCATCTATAAAGTTAAAGGCCGCCCTGCAGATCACCCACTGATCGTTCATCTCGCTGACATGCAAGATATCGCAGACTGGTCTGATGACATTCCAGAGTATGCAATCGCACTTGCTCGCGATTTCTGGCCAGGTCCAATGACTCTCATTCTTAAGCGCAGTGAGTTAGCGAAAGACTTTATTACTGGCGGCCAAGAGACCGTTGGCCTACGCGTTCCCGATCATGTAATTGCTCTAGCGCTACTTTCATCGTTTAAGAAAATCGGTGGCAAAGGTATTGCAGCACCAAGTGCAAATAGATTTGGGCATGTTTCTCCTACGACCGCTGCTGCAGCAAGTGAAGAGTTATCTCCGTATTTGTCAGCTCAGGATTTAATCCTTGATGGTGGCGCTTCAGCTGTTGGTGTTGAATCAACAATTATCGATTGCACATCGCAATTGCCCCGCATTCTGCGCCCTGGGGCAATTACAGCTCAGCAGATTGCCGATTCAACTGGATTATCACTCAGTGATTCAGGTGAGGAAATTAGAGTAAGCGGAGCTTTAGATCACCATTATTCGCCAGAGGCAAAAGTTCTTTTGGATATAGAACCCATCAGTGGAGATGGATTTATTGCACTTGCACACATCCAAACTCCAGAAGCAGTTATCCGTTTAGCATCTCCGAAAAATAATGATGAATTTGCTCGTGTGCTTTACACAGCACTTCGCGCAGCAGATCAGCAGTCACTTGCTCGCGTGGTCGTAATGCAGCCAACAGGAAATGACATTTCCGTAGCTATTCGTGACCGATTACTGCGTGCAAGCCGTGGTCGCTGAGGTGATAAAGTTCGCGTTCTAACGCTCACGTAGCGTTACTTGTAAGTGGGGCCTATAGCTCAGCCGGTAGAGCAACGGACTTTTAATCCGTGGGTCGACAGTTCGAGCCTGTCTGGGCCCACCATGTATCTTCGCTTCGTGGCTAAGAGCAAATCCTGGATTCCGGCATATGTAATCCTTGGAATTATCTGGGGCTGTTCATTTATCTTTATCAAAATGGGGCTGGAGTTCCTTACGCCATTTGGTGTCGCCTTTGTCCGCTGCGCCCTCGGAGCAGTAACACTTCTATTGGTTGCACGTATTCGTGGAATCAAACTTCCAACTGATCCAAAAGTTCGAGCGCATATCTGGGTCGTTGCCATGTTACTTAATGTAATTCCAGGAGTTTGCTTTGCTCTTGCAGAAACTGAGATTACATCTGTTCTTGCTGGAATCATTAATGCCGTCACACCCCTAATGACTTTGATTGCGATTTTGCTCGTGAACCGAGAAGAGAAAGCAAAAACTTTCCAAGTATTCGGCATACTTATTGGATTCTTTGGGGTACTTACAGTCCTGGGTGCCTGGAAAGGTTTTGGCAATAGTCCTCTCTGGGCAATCTTGGTTCTCTTATTGGCAGTTTCTTGCTATGGAGTTTCATTTCCTTACACTCGCAAGTATGTGATGCCTTATCAATTAAAGCCAGAGTCAATTGTCTCTTTTCAACTGCTGATGGCATCTATAACCCTTCTACCGTTCTTTCTCTTTGATGGAATTGCAAAGTATGAATATCGCCTCGCACCTGTCTTAGCGATGGTGGCACTGGGTGTATTTGGTAGCGGATTCGCCTACCTTTGGAATTTCACTGTCATGGAAAATGCGGGCAGTGCTATCGCGAGCTCGGTCACATACTTAACCCCAGTGGTTGCAATCATTGTGGGAGTAATTTTCCTTAATGAGAAAGTAACGTGGAACGAGCCAGTTGGTGCGCTGATCGTCTTACTTGGTGCAGCAATTGCTCAAGAGCGAATTTCTCTACGAAAGAGTAAAGCCAACCGGTAATTCAAGACGATGGGTATTGAGTAACTCTTTATTCATAAGAATTGATTTGGTTTTGTCGTCGGCGACAATGATTCCTCCCGAGAGAATTACCGCTCTCTCACATAGCTCGTAGGCATATGGAAGGTCGTGGGTAACCATCACGATTGTGACATCGAGTGAACGCAAAATATCTGCTAACTCTCTGCGACTAGCGGGATCAAGATTCGAAGATGGCTCGTCCATCACCAAGATCTCAGGTTTCATCGCAAGAACGGTTGCAACGGCAACACGTCTGCGTTGTCCAAAGGAGAGGTGATGAGGGGGACGATCTTTGTATTCACTCATACCTACCAAATTCAGGGC
>WLPI01000071.1 GCA_009698845.1 Actinomycetota bacterium | reverse complement strand
TCTTTCAGTGTTGACCTTTAGAACTCCTCAAGAGGCTATAGATAAGGCGAACAACTCTCCCTTTGGTCTCTCTGCCGGAATCTGGAGCGAGAAAGGCTCCCGTATTTTCTGGGCAAGCCAGCACTTAAAGGCTGGTGTTATCTGGGCAAATACATTTAACAAATTTGATCCAGCATCACCTTTCGGTGGATATAAAGAATCTGGCTGGGGCCGCGAAGGTGGCAAACATGGCCTAGCTGCTTATTTAAAAAATGGTAAAGAAACCGGGGCAAAGTAAATGGCTACTAAGAAAGAGTCTCGCGTAGAAGTCAAAAAGACTTACAAACTATTTATTAATGGAGCTTTTCCGCGCAGTGAATCTGGACGCGTATTTGAAGTGACTGCTAAAAATGGCGACTTCATTGCAAACCCAGCGCTTGCTTCTCGTAAAGATTTGCGCGATGCCGTTACTGCTGCGCGCGCAGCACAATCTGGATGGTCGAAAGCAACGGCCTATAACCGTGGACAGATTCTTTACCGAATTGCTGAAATGCTTGAAGGAAGAGCTAATCAATTCGAATCTGAGATTGCACTAGCCGCGCAAATCACTCCTACAAAAGCGAAGGAACTGGTTGCGCAAGCTATCGATCGATGGGTTTGGTATGCGGGCTGGAGTGACAAACTTCAAGCAGTCAGCGGTGCAACTAACCCAGTATCTGGTCCATACTTTAATTTTTCTATCTCTGAACCACAAGGTGTAGTTGCAATCGCTTCCTCAGATGACTTCCTCGAATTTATTGATGCGATTGCCGCAGCCGTAGTTTCTGGAAATACATCGGTTGTACTTGTTCCAGGTGGATTGGCAGTTCCTGCAATGTCATTTGCTGAAGTCCTTGCCACAAGTGATCTTCCTGCTGGTGTTATCAATATTTTAACTGGCAGCCTTGATGAGCTAGCTCCATGGGCTGCATCTCATATGGATATTGATGGTTTTGATATCTCTGGAATTCAGAAGAAGAAGCACGGAGCTCTCAAAGAAGCAGGAGCTGAGAACCTCAAAAGAATTCATTCCTTTGAGTCAGGAAAGACTCCCGCACGAATACTTTCCTTTATGGAATCTAAAACAGTCTGGCATTCAGTCGGAGTTTAAACTCTTACTCTCCGGCAATGGCCAAATAGGCTGGTTTCACAACACCTTCGATGATTGCTAGACGCTCCTCAAATGGAATAAATGAGCTTTTAAGTGCATTAATGGTGACGCGCTGTAGATCTTGGAAAGTCCAGTCGCATTGATTGACCATCTCTGTCATTTCACGGCTCATTGAGGTCGCTGACATTAAACGATTATCTGTATTGATTGTTACTCGGAAGCGCAGCTTTGCGAGCTTTGCCAGTGGATGGTGAGCAAATGAATCTGCAACTCCTGTTTGAATATTTGACGATGGGCACATTTCCAGTGGCACGCGACAATCGCGAATATAAGCCGATAAACGACCTAATCTGGCGGGTGTGTGGTTGAAATCAATGTCATCGATGATGCGAACACCGTGACCAAGACGCTCTGCGCCACATAACTGAATCGCTTCCCAGATTGATGGAAGTCCATAAGCCTCACCGGCATGAATTGTGAAGTGTGCATTTTCTCGCCGCAAATATTCAAAAGTATCGAGCTGATCACTGGGTGGGAAACCATCTTCAGGTCCGGCAATATCAAAGCCAACTACTCCTTGGTCGCGGTACTTCACTGCAAGTTCAGCAACTTCTTGTGATCTCTCGTTTTGGCGCATTCCACAGAGCAGTGACAGTACGCGAATTGTGTTTCCCTCTGACTTCGCTTCAGCTTCGCCCGCACGGAAGCCTTCGAGAATTGCTTCAATAGCTTGAGATAGTGATAGGCCTTTTTCTGTAACGAGTTCAGGCGCCATGCGCACTTCGGCATACACGACACCGTCGCGTGCTAGATCAACTGCGCATTCACGGGCTACGCGGACGATATCTTCTTTGCGTTGCATAACAGCAACTGTGTGAGCAAAAGTTTCTAAGTACAAAACTAAAGAACCAGAATCACATGATGCTCTAAACCATTCTGCAAGCTCTGATGCATCATAGGTAGGCAATTCGTGGCCTATCTCTTTCGCAATATCAATAATTGTTTGTGGACGCAGCCCACCATCAAGGTGGTCATGTAGCAACGCTTTCGGTAAACGCTTTACTTGCTCAGCTGTTGGTTTCTTAGTCAAGGTGCTCATTATTGAATTCTCTCAAGGATTAGAGGTAAACGGTTAACTGTGCCACCTTCGATGATTGTGACTGCGCCCTGAAGGATTTCAAGTGCCCGTTCAAAACGCGCAGGTTCGTCAGTGTGTAGCGTCATGAGCGGAGTACCAGCTGTGATGTGATCTCCGGGCTTGGCGTGGAGTTCGATTCCCGCACCTGCCTGAACTTTCTCGCCCTGCTTAGAACGCCCAGCACCAAGTCTCCATGCGCTGACGCCAACTTTCATGGCATCCATAGTCGTGATGATTCCAGACTCTTGTGCAGTAACAACATGTTGCTCGCGAGCAACAGGTAACGCTGCATCTGGGTTTCCACCCTGAGCAGAAATCATTCTGCGCCAATGATCCATAGCACTTCCATCTTTCAGGGCAGTCTCTGGATCTTTACCAACTATCCCGGCTGCATCAATCATTTCTCGCGCAAGAATTATTGTTAAATCAACAACATCTGATGGTCCGCCACCTGCAAGGACCTCTACTGACTCACGCACTTCAAGGGCATTACCTGCAGTTAGTCCTAGAGGTACATCCATAGCTGTTACCAATGCACGAGTATTAACGCCAGCATCTTTGCCAAGTTGCACCATAGTGCGAGCTAGTTCTGCCGCTTTCTTTGGGTCTGACATAAATGCGCCGCTTCCAGTTTTCACATCCAATACAAGTGCTGATGTTCCTTCAGCAATCTTCTTACTCATAATTGATGATGCAATCAAGGGAATTGCTTCAACAGTTGCAGTGACATCTCGCAGCGCATATAACTTCTTGTCCGCCGGTGCTAGGCCTGCACCTGCCGCGCAAATTACCGCCCCCGTGTCTTGCAAAACTTTAAGCATTTCATCATTTGTTAGCGATGCACGCCAACCAGGAATAGATTCAAGTTTGTCGAGCGTTCCGCCAGTATGTCCTAAGCCGCGACCAGATAGTTGTGGAACTGCTCCCCCACATGCAGCTACAAGTGGAGCAAGCGGCAAAGTGATTTTGTCTCCAACGCCCCCAGTTGAATGTTTGTCGGCAGTCTTTCGATCAAGTGCCGACCAATTCATTCTCTCGCCGCTATTGATCATCGCATTGGTCCAACGTGAAATCTCGCGAGAGTTCATGCCATTTAGAAGTATTGCCATTAACAACGCTGACATTTGTTCGTCAGCGACAGCTCCTCGGGTGTATGCATCAATAACCCAATCAATCTGGGTGTCAGTTAACTCGTGCGAATCACGCTTAGCCGCAATGATTTCTACGGCAGCAAAGGGTTCAATCATGAAAGGCGATTCTCAATTTCTTCTGGACCAAAGGCCCATGGAAGTAAATCACTCAGT
>WLPI01000070.1 GCA_009698845.1 Actinomycetota bacterium | reverse complement strand
TGAGAAGTTATCTGTAGAAGAATCTGTGCAGCTTGTGCGTGCGTTTAGTACATATTTCAATCTTGCGAATGTTGCTGAACAAGTTCACCGTTCACGGATTCTTGCAGAAGCTCGCGCAGAAGGTGGATCGTGGCTGACACGCGCCACTGACAGAATAGAACATGCGATGAAAAATCCAGTCGCTGGTCATGAGATTACTCATGCTGACCTAGTTAAATGGATAGGCGAATTAGATGTGCGACCAGTCTTCACCGCGCATCCAACTGAAGCTGCACGTCGTTCAGTGTTAAGTAAACTCGGGGAAATTGCATCACTACTTGATACGCCGGTATCAGTTACGCAAGAAGAACGCTTAGCTGAGACTGTTGATCTGCTGTGGCAAACAGATGAGCTTCGACTTGATAGACCAGAACCGCTAGATGAAGCGATGAATGCTCTTTATTATCTCGATGATTTAGCAACGAATACTGTTCCTGAAGTTCTGAATGATTTTGCTCGCGAGCTCAAGCGACTTGGTGTCGAGCTACCGGTAACTTCACGACCTCTCACTTTTGGAACTTGGATCGGTGGAGACCGTGATGGGAACCCAAACATCACGCCTCAAATCACTGAGGATGCCGTAACTCTTCAAGTAGGACACGCAATTCGTACCACGATTGCTGTAATGAATAGATTGCGCCAGGTGCTCTCAGTTTCAACTCGTATTGTTGGAGCAACTCCAGAACTCAGTGCTTCTGTTGAAAAGGATTTAAAGAACATCCCTGAATTCGAAGAACGCTTCATGCGTTTAAACGTGCAAGAGCCATACAGGCTCAAGGCAACTGCGATTGTGCATCGCTTGGTCTTTACACGTGAGCGCCATATTGCACGTGCCCCACATGTTCCTGGGCGTGATTACAAAGATACAAGCGAACTTCTTGCAGACTTAACGCTGATGCGCGATTCACTCTTTGCCCATCGCGGGGAGTTACTTGCAACCGGATTACTCGAACGCACAATCCGTGCCGTCGCAGCATTCGGCCTTACACATGCAACTCTTGATATCCGCGAGCACTCAGATGCGCATCACAGCGCTTTAAAGCAGATGATCTCTGGCGATTACATCAACCTGTCTCATGAAGATAAGTTCCCAATTCTTACAGAGCTACTTGCTTCAAAGTCAGCACTCGATGCCTCCAAGTTAGATGCAGCAGGAATCAAAACTTTGAATACCTTTGTGGCAATTGAAGACTTACTCGATCGCTTTGGACCAGAAGTGATTGAGACCTACATCGTTTCTATGACAAAGGGTGCAGATGATCTCCTTGCCGCAACCGTGCTTGGAAAGCAGGCAGGACTTATTGATTTAGATAAGAAGGTAGCAAAGATTGGTTTTGCACCGCTACTTGAAACCGTTGCAGAGCTTCGCGCAGCTGGTGAAATCTTAGACAAGCTACTTTCAAATGCAACGTACCGAAAGTTAGTCGAGCTTCGTGGAAACATCCAAGAAGTAATGCTCGGATATTCAGATTCGAATAAAGATGCAGGTATCGCAACATCACAGTGGGAAATCCACCGTGCGCAACGCAAACTACGCGATGTCGCAATCAAGCACGGCGTGAAACTCAGACTCTTCCATGGTCGCGGAGGTTCGGTTGGCCGCGGTGGCGGTCCAACATACGACGCAGTTGTTGCGCTGCCTTGGGGTTCTGTTGATGGGCAAATCAAGATGACAGAGCAAGGTGAAGTTATTTCAGATAAATATTCACTTCCTGCACTTGCTCGCGAGAATGTAGAGCTAACTTTGGCCGCATCTCTTGAAGCCACGATTCTTAATCGCGGGCCCCGTCAGAGTAAAGAAGATTTACAAAAGTGGAATGACTGCATGGACCTTGTAAGCGAAAGTGCATTCTCTTGTTACAGACAATTAATTGACCACCCAGATCTACCTGCTTACTTCTATGCATCTACTCCGGTAGAGCAACTTGGAAATCTCTTCTTGGGTTCTCGTCCATCACGACGCCCAGATGCTGCAGGTGGGCTCGATTCACTGCGCGCAATTCCTTGGGTATTTGGATGGACTCAATCCAGGCAGATTGTTCCTGGATGGTTTGGAGTTGGCTCTGGACTTAAGGCTGCGCGTGAATCAGGAAAGTCAGATGTGCTTAATCAAATGCTCTCCGAATGGCACTTCTTCTCTACATTTATCAGTAACGTGGAAATGACTTTAGCAAAAACAGACCTAGTAGCTGCAAAGCACTACGTCGAAACTCTTGTCCCTGTAGAACTTCACCATTTCTTAGACACCATACGAGAAGAATTTGAACTCACTGTTCAGGAAATTCTTACTCTCACTGGCAAAACTTCTCTTCTAGAGGACCAAGCAGTTCTTGCTCGCACACTGCAAGTTCGCGATACCTATCTGGCTCCACTTCAATTGCTTCAGGTAACTTTGCTTGATCGAGTCCGTGCTCAGGGTGAGAAAGCTGATCCAACCTTGATTCGCGCACTTCTCCTGACTATCAACGGAGTTGCAGCCGGCCTTCGTAATACTGGTTGATTTTCCTAGCTATTGAATTTGCTCTGAGTTAAATCAAGCCCTTTTTCAATAAGGAACTCAACGCAATCAGCCCCACGATCAATGAATTCATCAAGGTCTTTCTTCTCTTCTTTGCTAAATTGCTTGAGCACAAAATCACCCGGATCTTGTTCGCCCATTGGGCGACCAATTCCAAGACGCACACGGAAATAATCTGGAGTTCCAAATGATGATGTCAGTGATTTCAAACCATTGTGGCCATTATCGCCGCCCGCAACTTTCGCACGAATAGCAGCATATGGAATATCTAATTCATCATGTAACACAATTATCTTTGTAGGTTCGACTGAATAGAAAGAGGCGAGCGCCTTTACGGGCCCGCCTGTTTCATTCATATAACTTTTCGACTTTGCCAGAATTATTGAGTGGGCATCAATGCCAACGCCTAATTTGTAAGCAGCGATATCGCAGCGAGATTTGTGTGATGAGAGTTTTACGCTGTGACGCTTTAGGAGATGATCTACAACCATCTGACCTACATTGTGACGGGTGGCAGCGTATTCATCGCCCGGGTTTCCGAGCCCCACTACCAACCACGTCATAATGGAAAGTCTAAGTGTTAAGCGTCCTTCTTCTCTGCATCAGCAGCTGGTGCCGCCGCAGCATCTGCGACAGGTGCTACAACTGGAACTTCTTCAACCACAGTTGAACGCTCTGACAAGTGAACGATAATTGTGCTTGCTGGGCTTACCAGAGTTATTCCTGCTGGAAGAACAACATCTGATGCGTATCTAGATGTACCTGAAGCCATGCCTTCAATATCGACAACGAGGAACTTAGGAATAGAAGTTGCCTCTGCTTCGATTTCGATTGTGTTGTGCTGGTGCTCAAGAATTCCGTCTGGATCGTGCTTTCCTTCAGTGTGAACAGGAACAGCAACAGTTACCTTCTCGCCGCGACGTACAAGTACGAGGTCAACGTGCTCAAGGATCTGCTTGAGTGGATGGCGAACAATTGACTTAGGAAGTGTGAGCTCTATCTTTCCATCGATATCGATGTTGAGAAGAACGTTTGATTCCTTCAGTGCAACGCCAAGTTCGCGTGCTGGAAGTGTGATGTGAAGTGGCTTTTCTCCATGGCCATAAACAACAGCTGGAACTTGACCTGCAACGCGTGCGCGACGTGATGCACCCTTACCGAATTCGGTACGTGATGTTCCCTTGATTGATACTTCTGCCATGTTAAAACTCCCCT
>WLPI01000007.1 GCA_009698845.1 Actinomycetota bacterium | reverse complement strand
CGGTTAATCCGAGCGGACGACGGGGTTCGAACCCGCGACCTGAACCTTGGCAAGGTTCCGCGCTACCAGCTGCGCTACGTCCGCATTTTGTGCAGGGGCAAATCTATCGCAGCAAGGGCGTAAGTGCCAAAGTGTGCGTAGCCTTGGCCAAATGTCAGGTCATAAGGATTACTTCTGGATGGGTGGTCGATTGGCAACTCATCTCGAGCAGATCAGTCATGACCCAGCAGTTTTAGATGACGGCCAATTTTGGGCAGTAGCAGTTTCCTTTGAAGGAGAGATGACCTTTGCTCGCTTTTCAGAACTTTCAGAATCAGAGTTTGCGTCTTCTGACTGGTCGAGCTTAGAAACTCCTTGGAAATCAACAAGCGATGAAAGCACTTATCTGCAATACGTAGAATCCATTAGATCTGAAATCGCTGACGGTTCTGTCTATCAAGTAAATGCGTGTTATGAATTGTTTAATGAACTTGCTGACACAGGCCAATCGCTCGAGGGGCTGTTTTCAAAACTACTGCGCGAGAATCCCGCTCCTTTTGCTCAGTATTTGCGGATACCAGGGTTAGAAATTGCATCGGCGTCACCAGAGAGACTTATCAGCCTTAAGAGCAGAAGAGTTCTTACCTCTCCTATTAAAGGCACGATGCGGGAAAGTGACGCTGAATTTGGCGAGAAGGACAAGGCCGAAAATCTAATGATTGTTGATTTGATGAGAAATGATTTAGGGCAAATCTGTAAACATGGAACTATCGAGGTTACTGATCTTTTTAGAAGCGAGAGGCATCCAGGTCTTACTCATTTAGTGTCAGATATTGAAGGTGAATTAAAGAGCGGGATTTCATGGCGAGAGATCTTGCAGGCAATTTCACCTGCGGGTTCTGTATCCGGTGCGCCAAAGAGTGCAGCCCTGAAAACCATTTCGCGCAACGAGAAGCAGCCACGAGGAATCTATTGCGGTGCACTGGGTTGGGTGCACGGAGATCAAGCCGAAATTGCAGTGGGGATTCGAACTTTTTGGAAAGTTGATGATGGAGTTCTTCGCTTTGGGACTGGAGCAGGAATCACATGGGGTAGTGATCCACTTTCAGAATGGAGAGAGACGCAACTGAAAGCTCGTAAACTTATCTCCATAGCCGGGGGAGCGTTATAGAAATGCTTGAGTTAGATAAATATGGATTCCCTCGAACTTCTGGCATTTTTGAAACCATTAAATCAGTCGATGGAAAACTTGTATCTCTGAATCGGCATATGCGCCGGGCTGCGGATTCAGCCAGACAGTTAGGTATTTCGATTCCAGGCGAAGAGATGATTCGAAAGCAAATCATTGATGAACTTTCCAAGAATCCATATGCGATAGGAAAGCTCCGCATCTGCTTTGGTAACAATGTATTCTCCGTAACCCACGAGGAGTACCAAGAACGGACTGAACCTGCTCGAGTTAATTTCTTCAGCGAGACGGTTATTGGTTCGCAACACAAACAATTTCCTTACAGCTCTAGATTTTCTATTCTTGAAGCGGCTCGAGATGAAGGATTCGATGATTCGATTCTCTTCAATTCTAAGAATGAGATTACAGAATCTGCAGTGGCGAATTTACTTTTCCTTATTGATGGCGATTGGATTACTCCTCCTATAACTGCTGGACTTCTTCCAGGGGTAGTTCGGGCAATCGCTATCGAAGAATGTTCAGTGAAGGTCAGGCCGATTCATATTTCCGAAATCCCGGATATTGAGTCAGCGTTCTTGCTCTCGAGTCTTCGGATAGCGCAGCCGGTTTCGCATATTGGGGATATGAAAGTGAAAATAGGTGAATCATCACTGGATCTTCAAGCGCGAATTAACGCGTCCTCGCAACCTGTTTCGGTAGGCTAACCACCATGTCTCTGATCAACGTGACCGTAAATGGCACCCAACGCTCTGTTGAAGCGGATCAGAGACCCACGCAGATATTCACCGAAGATAAAGAGATTGTTGTCTGCAAAATTAATGGGGCGCTAAGAGATCTCTGGACGGATCTCGCTGACGGCGATGTTGTTGAGGGAATATCAATCTCTTCTCCTGAGGGATTATCCGTTCTTCGACATTCGACAGCTCACGTGATGGCGCAAGCGGTACAGCAAATTTTCGCAGAGACTCGGCTTGGCATCGGACCACCTATCACTGATGGTTTTTACTATGACTTCGACCCGCAGATTCCTTTTAATCCTGATGACCTTGAGAAAATTGAAAGCGCGATGCGCAAAATTGTTAAAGATGGTCAGAGATTTAAACGCCGCGTAACAACTGAAGCGGATGCCCTTAAGGAGCTTGCTCACGAGCCATACAAATGTGAACTTATCGGCATCAAAGGTGGTGGCACCGATGAAACTAGTGTTGAAGTTGGCGGCACCGAACTAACGATTTATGACAACCTGGGAAGAGATGGTCAGCCAGTTTGGTCTGATCTTTGCCGCGGACCGCACCTACCTTCAACAAAACACATTCCAGCATTTAAGTTGATGAGAAGCGCCGCGGCGTATTGGCGTGGGTCAGAGAAGAATCCAATGTTGCAGCGAATTTATGGAACGGCTTGGCCATCGCAAGATGAACTTAACGCGTACTTAGAACTTTTGGCTGAGGCCGAGAAGCGAGATCACCGTCGACTTGGGCAAGAATTAGATTTGTTTTCATTCCCAGAAGAAATTGGTTCTGGTCTTGCAGTGTTTCACCCAAAGGGCGGAATTATTCGCAGAGCGATGGAAGATTATTCACGTAAGCGTCATGAAGAAGAAAACTATGATTTTGTCTATTCTCCACATTTAACTAAAGCCGCTCTTTTCCAAAAATCTGGCCACCTCGATTGGTATTCAGAAGGCATGTATCCGCCGATGATTTTGGATGAAGAGCTTCATGCTGATGGGACTGTAAGACGTGCGGGGCAGCAGTACTACATGAAGCCAATGAACTGCCCATTTCACAACTTGATCTTTCAATCACGCCAACGCTCATACCGCGAACTTCCTTTGCGACTATTTGAATTCGGAACTGTTTACCGTTATGAGAAATCTGGCGTATTGCACGGAATCACTCGTGCTCGTGGCTTCACACAAGATGACGCCCATATTTACTGCACCAAAGAGCAGATGCCTGCTGAGCTTGATTCATTATTGACATTCGTTCTCAATCTTTTGCGTGATTATGGTTTACAGGATTTCTATCTCGAACTTTCAACTAGAAACCCAGAGAAATCTGTAGGAGAGGATTCTGATTGGGAAGAGGCGACAGAAGCTTTACGTAAGGCCGCACTTGCACAAGGTTTAGAGACTGTTCTTGATGAAGGTGGCGCTGCGTTTTACGGTCCTAAGATTTCTGTGCAAGCAAAGGATGCAATTGGGCGCACATGGCAGATGTCTACTATCCAAGTAGATTTCCAATTGCCGCAACGTTTTGAACTCGAGTTTGCAGCAGCAGATGGAAGTCGACAGAGACCAGTGATGATTCACCGCGCTCTCTTTGGTTCGATCGAGCGATTCTTCGGTGTTCTTACAGAGCACTATTCGGGCGCATTTCCTCCATGGCTTGCACCTGTGCAGGTAGTGGGTATTCCGGTAGCAGACGCTTTCGCCGACTATCTCAGCGGTGCGATAAAGAAGATGAAGGCTGCAGGAATTCGCGCTGAACTTGATTCATCAGATGATCGCATGCAGAAGAAGGTGCGAAATGCGCAAATGCAAAAAGTTCCTTACATGATTATTGCTGGCGAAGAAGATATGAATTCAGGAGCTGTCTCATTTAGATATCGCAATGGTGAACAAAAGAACGGTGTTCCAATAGCGGATGCGATTGCAGAAATTTTGGCGACGATTTCTCAGCGTACTCAGGTGTAAGAATGAGTGAAATCGACGGCGTAGGAATGCCCGATGGGTGGCAGCGTTTGTGGGCGCCCCATCGACTCGAATACTTACGTGGTGAGAACCGTCCGCTAGATGGAAATGAAGTGGAGTGCCCTTTCTGTCGTATTCCAACGTTGGGCGATGAGGAAGGTCTTATTGTTCATCGAGGAGTAAGTGCATACGTTGTTATGAACTTGTATCCATACAACCCAGGCCACTTACTGGTGTGCGCCTTCCGGCATGTGGCAGACCTGACTGATCTCACTATCGAGGAACGTCATGAAATTACTGATCTCACTGCCCATGCAATGAAGACGTTACGTAAAGTATCGAAGGCTGATGGCATTAACCTGGGAATGAATCAAGGTGCAATTTCTGGCGCTGGGGTTGCTGAGCATATTCATCAGCATATTGTTCCGCGGTGGTCGGGCGACGCGAACTTCATGCCAATTATTGGAAAGACGAAAGTGCTTCCACAGCTTCTTACAATAACAAGAGAAGAATTAGCTGCTGCTTGGTAATTGCTCAATAAACGATTGCACTATATCTACACCAATTCCACTAGTTACATTTAGCGGTATGGCTGGAAAGAGAATTCCCGCAGCGAAAGCACCGTAGCTCATCTCAGACATTTGCTCTAAGAATTCATCTCTAAACTCTTTGACAAGTTCTTCATGTTCAGGATCGCATGGTTTTACAGTCATTGGTTTCGTTGAATAATCCAAGATCGATAAATCTTCCAGGCGAATAAGTGCAGCAGGTGAGCCAACATCATCATGTAAAACAAGATAGGGAGTTACAAGTTGATCGAAAACTCGATTAGCAACCATGACAGCATCTTCGAAATCTAGTTCCTGTCCATCTAGACCGGTTACAACAACTAAGCGAGGAATTTGAAAATCATCGAGAGCGGCCCAGATGTCAATTGTTTCTTGGTCAATGCCCGCTGAAGGGTTGATAGCAAAGATTGCAACATCTGAATCCGGTACGGGAGTATCCGAGTGTTGGCCCGAGAACGTCTGAGCGATGGCGGCAGGTGAGGCAGAGACGTGACCATATATATGGATACGTCTCACAGCGTCAGCGCTAGGTGAAGTCATGCGGGAAAGAATACGATGCTCTCAATGATTAGCAGCGCACTGAAACCGGTGGTCACACGACTAATTAATCCTGTGGCCCGCTTTGCTCTGCGATGTGGGCTTACTCCAAATGCTGTAACTCTCATTGGAGCAACTGGAGTCGTCCTATCTGCTGCATATTTCTACTCAACAGAACGTTTTTTTGTAGGAACATTGGTCATATCTTTTTTTGCTCTCAGTGATTTGTTTGATGGTGCAATGGCTCGAATCTCCCAGAAAGGTGCCAGCACCTGGGGTGGTTTTTTGGATTCCACTATTGACCGCATCACCGATTCTGCAATCGTCGTAAGCGTTCTCATCTCCTTGGCGCGCAACGAGGATCCATTGAGCTACGTAGTAATCGTTACTTTGGTCTCTGGAATTCTGATTCCTTACATCCGAGCTAAAGCAGAGAGCTTGGACATAGTGTGCAATGTAGGTATCGCTGAACGGACCGAGAGATTGATAATCTCCTTGACTGCCATAGGGTTTCATGGACTTGGTGTTTCATTTGCTTTAGCAATCGGATTTTGGCTACTGGCAATCTTAGGTGTCATCACTGTAATTCAGCGGATGCTAGTTGTTCGAAAAGGTTTACTGATTCAATGAAGGAACGATTATCCGCTTTAGTCTATTTTGCGGGCTGGAGAATTGTGAGAGCTCTGCCGGAGAAAACTGCATATCGTCTCTTTGCCAGAGCTGGTTCATTTATGTTTGCCCGGGGCGGTTCTAGCGTTCAGCGTTTGAGGTTTAATTTATCGCGAGTTTCTCCTCAGTTGAATTCCACTCAATTAGATGAGCTAGTACGTAAGGCTCTCGATTCTTACATGCGTTATTGGTGTGACACCTTTCGAATTCAAGACTGGTCTATAGAAAGAATTCACGCATCTGTCTCTCTGCACAATGAGAATCTTCTGCTTGACCCAATGGAAGAGGGACGAGGAGTAGTTATCATCCTTCCTCATTCCGGTAACTGGGATCACGCTGGTGCATATTTCTGTTCTCTGGGAATTCAGCTTGTCACGGTCGCAGAGCGGTTAAAGCCCGAAGCTCTCTTCGTTAAATTTCTTGAGTATCGGCAGTCGATGGGCTTTGAGGTACTGGGTCTAGATGCTCGTTCTTTTGGAACACTCATGAACCGTGCACGAGAGAAAAGACTGATTGCACTTGTTGCAGATCGCGATTTGTCGCGCTCAGGAATTGATGTTGATTTCTTCGGTTTTCCAGCTCGAATGCCAGCAGGACCAGCTCTGCTAGCAATTCGCACAGGAATTCCATTGGTCGTTGCACATGTAAGTTATACAGATACGGGAATACACGTCGACTTCAATACAGTAGAAGTTCCTTCCGACGGTGATGAGTCAGAACGAATTTCAGCGGTCGTGCAAAGGTCTGCGGATCTCTTTGCGCAAGGAATTTCAGAGCATCCGGAAGATTGGCATATGCTTCAGAGAATCTGGATTGATGGCGATTTCAAGGAGCGTGACTAGTGCCACTTGGAAGTAAACGTATCGGACTGGTTTGTCCTTATGGATGGGATACACCCGGTGGAGTGCAAAGCCATGTTCGCGATTTGGCTGAATACTTAATTGCACAAGGACATCAAGTATCAGTTCTTGCGCCAGCAATGGATGAAGAAGGTCTCCCGGAATACGTCACGAGCGCCGGACGACCAATTTCGATTCCCTACAACGGCGCTGTAGCTCGCATACTTTTCGGCCCTGTAGCTTTTGCGCGAGTGAAGCAATGGATTAGCAATGGCAATTTTGATCTCTTGCACTTACATGAGCCCGCTATCCCATCCATTTCATTATTGGCGTGTTGGGCGGCAGAGGGTCCTCTGGTTGGGACGTTTCACGCGGCATCAACACGACAGAAGATTGCTTTTGCAATCACACCTTTTATCGAGCCGGTCATCGAAAAACTTACAGCGCGTATCGCAGTCAGCGAGGCGGCACGAGAAACGCTGCAGATTCATCTTGATACCGACGCCGTGGTTGTCCCAAATGGAATTTATGCAAAGCGATTTGCAAATGCACACGTTGATGAACGTTGGAGTGGAAACACAATTGGATTCATTGGAAGATTCGAGGAACCGCGCAAAGGCCTTGCGATTCTCGTGCAGGCGCTTCCACAGATTATTGCTGCCGTTCCTGATGTAAAAGTAATTGTGGCTGGCCCAGGTAATCCAGTGAGCGTAATTGAGGAGATGCAGCCAGAGCTGCGCAGCCGCTTTACATTTTTGGGGAGAATCTCCGAAGAAGAAAAAGCTAATTTCATGTCGTCAGTCTCCATTTATGTTGCGCCTAATACTGGAGGGGAGTCCTTCGGAATCATTCTTGCCGAGGCGCTTGCTGGTGGTGCGTCGGTACTCGCAAGTGATCTTCCCGCTTTCGATTCATTACTGGGTCATGGCGAGTATGGAACTCTATTTCAATCAGAGAACTCAGAAGATCTATCACAGAAGGCAATAGATTTGTTTGCAGATCCCTCGAAGCGAAAGGCGCTAGCTCGCAAGGGCAGTGATTATGCAAAAAGTTTTGATTGGGATGTAGTTGCGGAGAGCATCTATGATATTTATGAAATGGCAATGGTTGGGCATTCAGGAGTCACGTTATCTTCGGATAGCAGAGCTTGGAATAAACTTCTTGGGAGAAACTCATGAATAAGTATTTCCTTATTGCCGCGATCGTCTCAATCCTTGCTTGGTATCTCACATTCTTAGCGACTCGCTTGGATCGCTTGCATGGAAGAGTGGAAACAAGTTGGGCTAACCTGGATGGACTTCTGCAACGAAGAGCGGCAATCGCAATTGAAATCGCACGATCAGAAATCGCGGATCCAGCATCAGCGCTTCTGTTGACATTCACTGCACACCAAGCTCGCGAAGCAAGTGTTCGCGATCGTTCTCAGGCGGAGTCTGGCCTTACTGGAGCTTTAAGCATCCTGCTTGAGAACGCAGAAAGTATCTCAACGCCGATAGAACTAAGTCTTGTGCAGGAGCTTGATGAGTTAACTGCAAAAATAAAAGTGGCAATTGCGATGCACATTGAAGCAGTGACAAGGACTCAGATGGTGCGTAAAAAATTTCTTATTCGCTTCTTTAGGCTAGCGGGGCATGCACCAGAACCTATGGTGTATGAATTTGAAGGCGATGTTTTCTAGAAGAATCGCAACGATGATCGTTGCACTCACCGCCGTTGTTATCGGTGCTATCGCTTGGTTTAACCCAAACACTTTTTCGTCTGGTCAGAATCCGTTCGTTAAATCGGAACCTTTAAATTCGATTAGCGGACGGGTTGGTGGAGATGGTCCGGTACTAGTAGTAAAGATTGATGACACAAGGGCCTCGCATCCGCAGATTGGTCTTGAGGATGCCGATTTGGTCTACATCGAACAGGTTGAGGGAGGACTCACGCGATTAGCAGCGGTGTTCTCCTCAAAAATTCCAACGCGAATTGGGCCAGTGCGTTCCTCTCGAGTATCGGATATCGAATTACTTGCACAGTATGGACGAGTTGGATTTGCGTATAGCGGCGCACAGAGCAAGTTCAGACCCGTACTGGCCGCTGCCAATTTGGAGAACTTAAGTGCAGAGAGAAATTCTCCACAAATCTTTACAACTGATCCCACAAGAGTTCAGCCTTTTGCGATGGTGCTGCGCGCAGACCTGCTTCTGCAGTTAACGGTAGATAAGGGAATCACTTTGGCACAATCGAAATCCATGGGTTGGAAATTCGGAGGCGCTCCGGAAGGTGGTCGCGCAGTCTCAAAGATTGGTTTGAGATGGCCAGCAAGTGCATACGAAGCCGCATGGTCTAAAGAAGAGAATCGCTGGTTGCTGAGTTTCCAAGGTCAACCAAATATTGCAGAGTCTGGTCTCCGACTTGGTGCATCAACTCTTGTCATTCAAAAAGTTTTGATTACTCCATCTATCTATAAAGATAAGGTTGGCGGGGTTACACCATTCTCTGCAACAGTAGGCACCGGCAGTGGTTACATTGCGAGAAATGGAAAAGTATTTCCAGCCACATGGAATCGCCAATCTGCTGAATCCGGAACTACCTGGACCGATAAGGACGGCAAGGAGATTGCCTTCGAAAAGGGCCAGATTTGGGTGGCACTTGTAGATAAAGAGCCTGTTTTCACTGACGTTATCGCGGATGCGACCAAGCCGAGTTCAAAGTAGACTTTCCAGCCTGACTAGCACCTAGGAGTTTTTAATATGTCTGAAGCAACTGGCACTGCACGCGTAAAGCGCGGAATGGCAGAGATGCTCAAGGGCGGCGTCATCATGGATGTCGTCAACGTTGAGCAAGCAAAGATTGCTGAAGAAGCGGGCGCTTGCGCTGTTATGGCGCTAGAACGCGTACCTGCAGATATTCGCGCACAAGGTGGAGTAGCTCGTATGTCTGATCCAGACATGATTGAAAAAATTCAGGCCGCGGTATCAATTCCAGTAATGGCGAAAGTACGTATTGGCCACTTTGTCGAAGCTCAGATCATCGAAAGCCTAGCTGTTGATTACATCGACGAGTCTGAAGTGCTGACACCTGCTGATTACACCAACCACATTGATAAGTGGGACTTTAAAGTTCCTTTCGTCTGTGGTGCTACTAATCTTGGTGAAGCGTTACGCCGCATTAACGAAGGTGCAGCAATGATTCGCTCTAAGGGCGAAGCCGGTACAGGCGATGTTTCTAATGCGATGATGCATATGCGCACAATTGGTGCCGAGATTAGACGTCTCACATCAATGCGTGAAGACGAGCTCTATGTAGCAGCAAAAGAATTACAGGCTCCATATGCTCTCGTTAAAGAGGTAGCTGAAACTGGAAAACTTCCTGTTGTTTTGTTTACAGCAGGCGGAATTGCAACTCCGGCAGATGCTGCACTGATGATGCAGATGGGTGCTGATGGAGTATTCATCGGTTCAGGAATTTTCAAATCGGGTAACCCTGCCCATCGCGCTGCTGCCTGCGTAAAGGCGACTACCTTCTATAAAGATGCCAAGGTATTAGCAGAGGTTTCGCGTGGACTTGGTGAAGCGATGGTAGGAATCAACGTTGCTGACATTCCTGTTCCTCACAGACTCGCTGACCGCGGCTGGTAATTAAGCAAACGTTGAAGTAAATGCGTGTTGGTGTCCTTGCCCTGCAAGGCGATTTTAGAGAGCACATTGCAGCGGCAGAAGCATGCGGTCATCAAGGAATAGAAATTCGAACCGAGGCAGAACTGAGTTCCATTGATGCTCTGATCTTGCCTGGGGGAGAATCAACAACGATTATTCATCTAGCTCAGACTTTCAATCTATTTCAACCTATTAGAGATCGAATTCGCAATGGACTTGCGGTCTATGGATCGTGCGCAGGAATGATTCTCCTAGCTGATCGAATAATTGATGGTGCAAAAGATCAAAAAACATTTGGTGGATTAGACATTACCGTGCGAAGAAATGCTTTCGGCAGACAGGTTGATTCCTTTGAGTCGGATATTGAATTCAATGGGGCCACACTGAAGGCTGTTTTTATCCGAGCTCCATGGGTCGAAGAGAACGGAGAAGGTGTCGAAGTCCTTTCAACAGCAGCGGGCCATCCGGTGGCTGTTCGGCAGGGAAATATTCTCGCAACTAGTTTCCACCCCGAGTTAACCGCTGATTTAGCAGTACATAGGTACTTTTTTGATGAGATCTGCAAAAGCGGATAAAGTTCGGCTTCTAAAGCGCGAAGGCATATCTTGCGCACTGTAATCGAGGTGATCTGATGTCAGGCCATTCCAAGTGGGCTACCACTAAACACAAGAAGGCAATCATCGATAGTCGCCGCGCAAAGAATTTTGCAAAGCTCATCAAGGCAATTGAAGTTGCATCACGTAATGGTGGTCCTGAAGTAGATGGCAACCCCACTCTCTTCGATGCAATTGCTAAAGCAAAGAAGAACTCAATGCCAGCCGACAATATTGAACGTGCAGTAAAGCGCGGAGCAGGGCTGGAGTCCGGCGGAGCTGACTGGCAAACGATTATGTATGAAGGTTACGGACCCAACGGCGTAGCGATCATGATTGAGTGTTTATCTGATAATCGAAATCGTGCTGCTTCAGAAGTCCGTGTTGCAGTTACTCGCAATGGTGGCACGATGGCTGATCCTGGCTCGGTTTCCTACTTGTTTAATCGCAAAGGTGTCATTATCGTAAATAAAGCAATAGGAGCGACGGAAGATTCAATTCTGGAAGCGGCTCTCGATGCTGGAGTGGAAGAGGTAAACGATCTTGGAGAGTCTTTCGAGGTTGTGTGCGAAGCAAGTGATTTAGTCGCTGCTAGAGCTGCGTTACAAGCCGCCGGGATAGATTACGAATCCGCTGATTCATCATTCTTGCCATCAATGCAGATTCCTCTCGACGCCGAAGGGGCGCAAAAAGTATTTGAACTCATCGACGCTATTGAAGAGTTGGATGACGTTCAAAACGTGTATTCAAATTTTGATGTATCAGATGAGGTCATGGCGAGCCTTTCTTAACGTACGGGGCACTTAGGCCTAGGCTTGGAAGTTATGAGCCACACTGTTCGTCGAGTTCTCGGGGTTGACCCTGGTCTTACTCGCTGTGGAATCGGTGTTGTGCAGGGTGCCATTGGCAAGGATCTTTCTTTACTTGGGGTTGGCGTAATTCTGACACCGCCTGACGCACCTCTTGAAAAACGACTCTTGCAATTAGAGCGAGAATTAGAAGAGTGGATTGAGCTCCACAAACCAGATGTTGTTGCAGTAGAGCGTGTTTTTTCGCAACACAATGTGCGCACAGTGATGGGAACCGGTCAGGCCGCCGGTGTTGCACTACTTGTTGCAGCCAGGCGAAATATTCCAGTGATGATGCATACGCCCTCAGAAGTTAAAGCTGCAGTAACTGGTTCTGGTCGAGCCAATAAAGCTCAGGTTGCTGAGATGGTGAAGCGATTGCTTCATCTTGAAGTTATTCCTAAACCAGTCGATAGCACAGATGCCCTTGCGCTGGCTATCTGCCATATCTGGCGAGGTGGTGGAAATTTGCGAATTGAAGAAGCGCTAGCAAAAGAGAAATCACGGCTATCTAAATTGGTGAAGAAATGATCTCAACACTTACTGGGATAGTGCGCTTTGTAGGATTGGATAAGGCAATTATTGAAGTTGGTGGAGTAGGACTTTCAGTATCAATAACTGGTCCAACTAGTGCCTCGCTCAATTTGGGAGCTCAAGCCCATCTCTTTACCTCACTTGTAGTGAGAGAGGACTCACTAACGCTTTTTGGATTCTTAGATGAAGAGAGCCGAACTACTTTTGAATTGGTGCAAACTGTTTCTGGAATTGGTCCAAAAGTTGCTCTTGCGATTTTAGGATCCCACACACCAGATTCATTAGCTCGCGCAATCGCGCAAGAGGACATAAAATCGATTGAGAAAGTTCCTGGCATTGGAAAGAAAGGTGCGCAGCGCCTAGTCCTAGAGCTCAAAGGAAAAATCTCCGATTTTGGCGGAAGTGGGCGTGCGCAAACACATCAACCTGTGTGGCGAGAACAACTTACGTCGGCACTAATTTCGTTGGGCTTTACCGCCAAGGATTCAGACACGTCAATAAATGAAATGATTTCTGCACTTGCTGAAGATGGTGTCGATGCTTCAAGAATTGAACTCTCCGAACTTCTTAAAAGGACTTTACAGAGTGGTCGGCGGTCATAAATGAGCGAGGATCGCTTAGTAGCTTCAGAATCGCACTCCGAAGAGAATTCTGTGGAGCATGCACTTCGCCCGAAAACGCTGAAAGACTTCATCGGCCAACATCGCGTACGCGAACAGATTGACGTTTTACTCAGTGCAGCAAGAAAACGTGGATCAGCGGCAGATCACATTTTGCTCTCTGGACCACCAGGATTGGGTAAAACAACGCTAGCCATGATTTTGGCAAGTGAAATGAATACACCGATTCGCATCACAAGTGGTCCAGCAATTACACACGCGGGGGATTTAGCAGCGATTCTCTCTTCGTTGGTTGAGGGCGAGATTCTCTTCCTGGATGAAATTCATCGCTTGCCTCGACCTGCCGAAGAGTTGTTGTATTTGGCTATGGAAGATTTCCGAGTTGATATCGTCGTTGGAAAAGGTCCAGGTGCTACTGCGATTCCGCTCCAACTTCCACATTTCACCTTGGTGGGTGCAACGACCCGAGCAGGTTTATTGCCTTCACCGTTACGTGATCGTTTCGGATTTACAGCTCATCTAGATTTTTACGATTCATCCGAGCTTGAGGAAGTTATTTCACGTAGCGCGGCGCTTCTCACTTTAGATATTGATAAAAAGGCTATCGTCGAGATTGCCGGCAGATCTCGAGGAACACCGCGAATCGCAAATCGCTTACTCCGACGTGTTCGAGATTTCGCTCAAGTTCGCGGTTCTAACGTTCTGACCCATGCTGATGCAACAAAGGCGTTAGAAATGTACGAAGTTGATGAGAAGGGACTCGATCGACTTGATCGATCTGTGCTAATTGCACTCATCGAAAGATTTAATGGGGGACCCGTAGGGCTTTCAACTCTTGCAATTGCAGTGGGGGAAGAGACCGAAACTGTTGAATCAGTGGCTGAACCATTCTTAGTGCGCAATGGATTTATGGCTCGCACCCCTCGGGGCCGAATTGCAACTTCGTTGGGATGGGAACATGTGGGACGTACGCCACCCGCTGGAACTGCCTCTCTTTTCGACACACCAGCGCCTGACGCCTAGACTCTCCTCTTATGTCCACACCTACTAAAACAGTGAAGACCTCTAGCCGACCTATTCGAGCCTTGGCAATCCTGGCTCTGATTATTGTTGGGCTTCTCGGAACAGCCCTTATTCAGGGTGCGACCTCAGTCAAACTTGGTCTTGATTTGCGAGGCGGTACAAGCGTCACTCTTCAACCACGTGCATCAAATGACGCAAATAAGATTACATCTGACTCAATTGATCAGGCGGTGTCAATTATTCGCCAACGCGTGAACTCACTTGGAGTTGCTGAGTCTGAAGTAACAGCGCAAGGAAGCGGAACAAATCGTCAAATTGTTATTTCGGTTCCAGGAGAATCTGGTCGTCGTGTTGTTGACCTAGTAGGACAAACTGCTGAGCTTCGTTTCCGTCAGGTACTAGCAGAATCTGCAGCACTGGGTGGTAGCGCATCAGATACAGCGACACCGGCACTAGGTGTGTCTCCAGAAATTAATGCAAAGTTCGCTGGGCTAGATTGTTCTAATCCTGCGAATTTGCAAGGAACAGGCACGGATGCGCCCACTGACACCATTGTGGCTTGTTCGCGCACAGGCACTAGTAAATATATTTTGGCTCCTGCAGAAGTTTTGGGACGTCAGGTATCGAAGGCATCAGCAGGACTTGATGCACAGGGCGCAAGCGCTTGGTATGTATCACTGACATTCGATGGGGAAGGCACGAAAGCGTTTGGCGTTTTAACTTCTCGAGTGACATCGCTGCCTTCGCCTGCAAATCAAGTTGCCATCGTTCTAGATGGTTTAGTCGTATCTGCCCCAGTAATTAATGAAGCCATTCCTTCGGGCAATGCGCAAATTACTGGAAATTTCACTCAAGTAGAGGCACAAGATTTGGCTAACGTTCTTAAATACGGCGCGCTTCCTCTTGCATTTGATCGCGGAGAAGTACAACAAGTTTCTCCAACTCTTGGATCAGAGCAGTTGCGAGCCGGAATACTGGCTGGAGCTTTAGGTTTGTTCTTGGTTGTTGTCTTCTCGTTACTGTATTACCGAGCTCTTGGATTTGTGACAGTTGGATCACTTGCGATTGCTGCACTACTTGTCTACCTACTCTTCCTAGTATTAGGCGAGACAATCGGATTCACCCTGACTCTTGCGGGAATTGCTGGTGCGGTGGTTGCAATTGGTGTTACTGCTGACTCGTTTATTGTCTTCTTTGAACGTGTGCGAGATGAAGCACGAGAAGGTCGCTCTCTGCGTTCGGCTGTAGAAAGCGGATGGGTGCGGGCACGTCACACGATTATCGTCGCTGACATAATCTCACTCCTGGCAGCTGTACTTCTCTACTTCTTCACTGTCGGCGGAGTTCGAGGATTTGCATTCACATTGGGATTGACAACCGTGGTGGATCTCTTGGTGGTATTCCTCTTCAGCAAGCCGCTTCTGACCATGATCGCCAGAATCAATTTCTTTGCATCCGGTCATCCGCTCTCAGGATTTTCCGATAAGAGTATTGGTCTTAAAGGCGCATCAACGCAAATGAAATCAACAGCGACATCAACAGTGGAGGCATAAGTCAATGGCTAAGTTTTCAGGACTCGGTGGACGTCTCTACACAGGTGAGACCTCATTTAATATCGTCGAAAATCGCAAACGCTGGTACTCAGTCTCAGCCATATTTTTGCTCATCTCGCTAGGGGCGCTAGTTGTCCAGGGCTTGCATCTTGGTCTTGAATTCAAAGGTGGAGCTTCTTACACCCTGAACAAGGCTGACGTCTCTGTAGAACAAGCACGTGCTTCGGTCAAGGATATTGGCATTCCTGGCGAAGTCATCGTTCAGAAGATTGGTGACAGTAAAGTACGTATTCAAACAGGAGCCGTTACTTCGGCTCAGTCACAGGCGATTGAAACTGCGCTAACTTCAACATTTGATGTTTCCGCTGAATCTATCGATACCCAATTAGTTGGACCATCATGGGGTAAAGAGATCACGAAGAAAGCTGTCTATGGACTCATTGCATTCTTGTTGGCGGTGATGCTCTTTCTCGCAATGATTTTTGAGCCAAAAATGGCGATTGCTGCAATTGTTGCAGTTGTTCACGACGTATTCATTACAGTTGGAATTTATGCTTTAGTTGGTTTCGATGTTACGCCCGCAACGGTGATCGGGTTCTTAACTATTCTTGGATATTCGCTGTACGACACTGTTGTTGTATTCGATAAAGTTCGTGAAAACACCAAATCTGTTGCCGCGAATTCGAAGCAGACGTATTCACAGGCTGCAAACCTTGCGGTCAATCAGACAATAGTGCGTTCTGCTAACACCTCAATTATTGCTCTACTTCCAGTAGGAGCTATTCTCTTTGTCGGAGCTGGCTTACTTGGTGCAGGTACTCTGAAGGATCTCTCGCTAGCTCTCTTCATTGGTCTTGCAGTCGGTACATATTCTTCAATCTTTATTGCTCCACCATTCCTCGCTCAACTGCGCGAGAAAGAACCTGCAATGCAAGCACTAGCGAAGAGAGTTGCTGCACGTGGGGGAGTGACACCAGTTGCCGATGTAAAGGTCGCTAGTTCATCCAATTCAACTGGTCCAAGAAACCAACCTAAGCGTAAGGGTCGCAAATAACTTTTAGGTTGCTATGAGTACTGACTCCCTGCTGGTGCCGTTAGTCGATGCGCTAAAAGAACATCATCCAACAGCTCTCACTGCGGAAATTAAGCGAGCATTTGAAATTGCTCGCGTAGCCCATCAAGGTCAGTTGCGAAAATCAGGTGAAGAGTACATAACGCATCCAGTTGCGGTTTCACAAATTTTGGCGGAACTCGGACTCAATGAAACTACGATTATCGCCTCGCTCTTGCACGACACAGTTGAAGATACCCCGTATTCATTAGAACAGCTGCGCATGGATTTTGGTGATGAGATCGCTAATTTGGTCGATGGTGTGACTAAATTAGACAAACTTACTTATGGTCCAACAGCCGAGGCAGAGACGGTTCGCAAAATGGTTATTGCCATGTCGCGAGATATCCGAGTTTTGGTTATTAAGTTAGCAGACAGATTGCATAACGCTCGAACATGGAACTTTGTTTCTTCAGAGAGTGCACTACGAAAAGCTCGAGAGACACTTGATATTTATGCACCTCTTGCACACCGCTTGGGTATGAATGCAATTAAGTGGGAGCTAGAGGATCTATCTTTTGCAGTTCTTGAACCAAAAAAGTTTGAGGAGATTTCTCGACTCGTTGCTGAACGATCCCCTTCACGTGATGCATTAACTGCCGAAGTGATTACAGATGTTGAGGCAGATTTACTCAAAGATAATATTTCGGCAACAGTTACGGGTCGCAACAAGCACTTCTTCAGCGTTTATCAAAAGATGGTCATTAGAGGTAGAGAGTTCAACGACATTTATGATTTGGTCGGAATCAGAGTTCTTGTTAACGACGTGAAAGACTGTTACGCCGTGTTGGGTTCTATCCATGCACGCTGGAGTCCGGTCCCTGGGCGATTCAAAGATTACATTGCGATGCCTAAATTTAATCTTTACCAGTCACTTCACACGACAGTAATAGGCCCAACTGGCAAAGCAATTGAAATACAGATACGAACTTATGAGATGCATTCACGTGCTGAGTTCGGTATCGCAGCGCACTGGAAATACAAGCAAGGAGGAGATCCTCAAGGAAATTCACCCGAGATGCTCTGGTTACGCCAACTACACGAATGGCAGAAAGAGACTGAAGATCCATCTGAATTCCTTGAAGCACTGAGATTTGATCTCGGAAGTCCTGAAGTATTTGTCTTTACTCCGAAAGGCTCAGTTGTAGCTCTTCCTGGAGGTTCAACGCCGGTCGACTTCGCATTCTCTGTGCATACAGATGTTGGTCTTCGCTGCGCAGGAGCAAAAGTGAATGGTCGTTTGGTTCCGCTTGAGTCAAAGTTAAATAACGGTGATGTGATTGAAATTGTTACGAATAAGGGGGAGCATGCCGGTCCTAGTCGAGATTGGCTCAACTTTGTAAAGAGCCCTCGGGCTCGTTCAAAGATTAAGGCATGGTTTAGCAAGGAACGACGCGAGGAAGCTATTGATGCCGGACGGGAATCAATCGCACGCCAAATGCGTAAGGCGGGACTACCGCTACAGAAGATTTTTGCGGGACAGTCCTTGCTAGAACTTGCACATGATATGCACTACTCAGATATTGACGCTTTGTATAACGCTGTTGGTGATGGTCACGTCTCTGCAGCATCAATTATTGAGAAGTTAGTGGCGAGCATGGGTGGCGAAGATTCTCATCCAGAGCCAACAATTGAACACATTCCTACAGGTACACAAGCTACGAAGAGAACTTCTAGTGCGATAGAAGTTGAGGGCGTAGACGATGTACTTGTTAAGTTAGCTAGATGTTGCACCCCTGTTCCGGGTGATGCAATTATGGGGTTCATAACCAAGGGTTCTGGCATTTCCGTTCACCGTGAAGATTGCATCAACGCTTCAGATTTACGCAGCAATCAGAATGAGAGAGTTGTTGGCGTGAAGTGGCTCGCAGGAGCGGCAAGTATTTTCCTTGTAAATATCCAGGTGGAGGCACTTGATCGAGCTAGATTGCTCGCGGATGTAACGCGCACGCTTTCGGAGCAACACGTGAATATCCTCAGTGCGGCAGTTAATACTTCTAAAGATCGCGTCGCGATATCCCGATTTACCTTTGAAATGGCTGATGCGAAGCACTTGGATTCAGTGCTTGCAGCCGTGCGTTCTATCGAAGGTGTCTATGACGTCTACAGAACGTAATTGATTCGAGTTAGTTAAATTCTGCGAGGTGCTTTTCGGCTTCGACAAGCCAGACTTTACGAGCTTCGGCTGATTCGAGAGCTTCTTTAGCTTTCTTCTCATTTCCTGCACTCTGTGCTTTTGCGGCAATTTTTGTGTAATTCTCAACTGATTCAGTCAACTGAGCAACAACTTCTGCAGCACGAGCTTTCGCCGCAGGATCAGTCTTGCGCCACACATCAGCCTCAGCAGCTTTGATCTCTGCCTCAACTTTCTCGAGGCGAGCATCAAAACTCGCGCGCTTATCTCGATGCGTAATACCAATCTTTTCCCATGAACGCATGAGTTCACGGAATGAATTCTTGGCTGCCTTCACATCAGTAAATGGAATGAGCGCCTCGATTTGAACAATTAGTTCTTCTCGCTTAGCCAAGTTAGCAGTCATCGAAACTTCACGTTTTTCTAAGTCGGCATTCTTGGCTGCAAAGAATTGATCTTGTGCTGCCTTAAAGCGAGCCCAGTTCTTGGCATCATCATTTTTCTTGCCACGACCTGCAGCTTTCCAAGAGTCCATAAGAACTTTGAAACGGCGAGCTGTTGCAACCCAGTCAGTAGATGTAGCTAGCTTCTCAGCTTCGGCGATGATTGCATTTTTTGCCTCGGTCACCTTGCTTGTCGTAGCTTCAAGCTGCGCGAAATGAGTGCGACGACGCTTATCAAACTTGTTACGTGATGCTGAAAAGCGCTTCCAAAAATCAGCATCTGATTTCTTATCCAGACGAGGAGCTGCCTTCCACTCGTCCAAGAGAGATTTAAGGCGATCGCCAGTAACTTTCCAATTTTCGGAGAGAGCGAGAGATTCTGCCTCAGCGACAATCTTCTCCTTCTCAACAAGTATTTGCTCGCGACGTGCTGCCTTGACCGCAGACTCTGCTGCTTTCTTCGCTTCATACGCTTCGCGGTGACCTTCTATAAGAGGCTCAATCTGTTCGACAGATTGCGCAAGTGCATCAAGATCACCAACACCATTGAGTTCGCGAACCTGCTGACGAAGTTTCTTAACTGCCTCGTACGCATCTTGTGGAACCATGGCGCCGCTAGTGATTCGTGCAGCTGTGAGTGCAACTTCAGATGCGAGTGCTTCGAATTTTCTAACGAAGTACGCGAGAGCTTCTTCTGCGCTCTTACCTGGGTATGAACCTACGGGTTTTTCACCTTCGCTGGTTCGCACAAATACTGTGCCATCTTCACCGACGCGACCAAACTGAGAGGGATCTCCGATAAGTGCAGATGCTGCACTTGGTGTGGAGTGGGTATGAGCCAATGTTGTTGGATTAATGTCGGTCATGAGTATTCCCTTCAGCGCGTCGGCCGTGGCCTTCGTTGATAACAGCGATTGTTTAAGAGGTCAAAGGTACCCTGTGCACTCGGTCCGAGTAAATTCACGCGAGAAATAGGGGCTTTAGATGCTTGTTCTCTCTCATCCAGCCCCTATGTTTGCCACAAATTGCTGGGTAATTGCTCCTAGTGAAGGCTCTGAATGCATCATTGTGGACCCTGGAATGCCAGACATATCAGCAGACATTCAATCTCTTGTGAGTCAATACCGATTAAAACCTGTTGCATCTTTCTTGACGCACGCACATCTTGATCATACTTTTTCGATTAAACCTCTTGCTGATGGCTATGGAATTCCCGCCTATATTCATAGCGAAGATAGAAGATTCATCGCCGAACCTGCCGGACTACATGGTGCGGAGTTTCAAGAAGCACTTGCGGGTATGATTTTTGAAGAACCCGTTGATGTGCGTGAGTTAAAGAATGACGAGCGATTGCAGGTATTAGGTATGAATCTCCGTGCCATACATGCTCCAGGACACACGAAAGGTTCATTGATATACCTACTCAACGAAGAGATTCTCATCAGCGGTGATGTTCTATTTGCTGGATCTATTGGACGCACGGACCTGCCTACTGGGAGTGCGACGGATATGGCCAATACTTTGAGAAAGAAAGTTCTTCCACTAGATGACTCAGTGCGAGTGCTGACAGGACATGGCCCTGAGACCACCATTAAATACGAGAGAAAAAACAACCCATATCTGAAAGAATTGCGACTATGAAGTTCGAAAAAATTCAGGCGCCTAAGGGCGTGCGTGAATACTTGCCGCCCGAATCTAGTGCCTTCGATTGGGTTCGTACTCAACTGATTGCACCGGCTGCGGCTGCAGGTTATCAACTTATGGAACTTCCGGTATTCGAAGATACAAATCTCTTTACTCGTGGCGTTGGTGAATCAACAGATGTTGTTTCGAAAGAGATGTACACATTTGAAGACCGTGGGGGTCGTTCAATAACCTTGCGCCCTGAAGGAACTGCCGGTGTGATGCGAGCAGTTATCGAAAACAATCTTGATCGCGGACAACTTCCAGTAAAGGTTTGGTACTCGGGCCAGTTCTTTAGAGCAGAGCGTCCTCAAGCTGGTCGCTATCGTCAATTTTATCAAGTTGGAATTGAAGCGATTGGTGTTGAAGATCCAGCCATAGATGCAGAAGTGATAGCTATAGCCGATCGCGGTTTTAAGAATCTAGGACTTAAGAATTATCGTTTAGATATAACATCACTAGGAGATGCTGCCTCGCGCGCGGCTCATCGCGTAGATCTGATGAAGTTTATTGGAACTCTCAATCTCGACGAAGCAACGGCGGCCAGAGCTGCGCTAAATCCCCTGCGCCTATTTGATGACAAGCGTCCTGAAATGCAAGAGGCGATGAAAGCTGCTCCATTGCTTATGGACTATCTCTCTGCAGAATCTTCTGCCAATTTCACACAGGTTCTGAAGTACTTGGACGCACTTAAAATCTCATACGTTCTCAATCCACGAATGGTCAGGGGCTTGGATTACTACACCGGTACTACATTTGAGTTCGTACATTCAGATCTTGGTGCACAAGCCGGTATCGGCGGTGGCGGTCGATATGACGGGTTGATGGAAACTCTTGGTGGACAATCTTTATCTGGTATTGGTTTTGGTCTTGGAGTAGATCGTGCGCTTCTTGCAGCGGTCGCTGAGAAAAGCTTGCCACAAGAACAATTCACATCAGATCTATTCATTATTCCACTTGGAGATGATGCGATGACGACGGCTTTGATTACCGCGCAAGAGTTACGGGCTATTGGCATTAAGACAGAGATAGCTTTCGGTGATCGTTCGCTTAAAGGTGCCATGAAAGGCGCAGATAAGTCAGGGGCTCAATATGTGGTCGTATTTGGTGAGAGTGAGCTCTCTTCAGGCGTAGTCAATCTCAAGCGCATGCGAGATGGGGATACTTCCTCGGTTAAGATTGCGCAGTTGAAGGATGTCTTGAGAGAAACACTCTCTCGGTAATTGATTCTTAAGGGCGGCGCTTTTTAATGTTACGTAATCATGATGCAGGGGCACTTCGCGCATCTCACGCAGGCACAACAGTTACTTTAGCTGGATGGGTTGCTCGCCGCCGTGATCATGGTGGTGTTGCATTCATTGATCTTCGAGATGGAACTGGTTCAGTTCAAGTTGTAATACGTGACGAGAAGTTAGCTGGACAACTTCGTGCTGAATGGTGTCTTCAAATAACTGGTGAAGTAGCTCTACGCCCTGCAGGAAATGACAACTCTAATATTCCAACGGGTGAGATTGAAGTTATGGGAGATGCTGTTGTCGTCTTAAGTGAATCAGCGCCATTGCCATTTCCTGTTGACACTGGAAGCGAAGCCGAGATTTCAGAAGAAGTTCGGCTTCGATACCGCTATTTAGATTTACGCCGCGAAGGCCCAGCGGCAAATCTACGACTTCGCTCGAAGGTTACTTCCTCGATTCGACGCGCTATGGAAGATCTAGATTTTCACGAAATTGAAACGCCCTACTTAACGCGTTCAACGCCTGAAGGCGCTCGAGATTTCTTGGTCCCTGTGCGACTCCAGCCTGGTAGTTGGTATGCACTTCCTCAATCACCACAATTGTTTAAGCAGTTGCTGATGGTTGCAGGAATGGAACGGTACTACCAGATAGCGCGTTGTTTCCGAGATGAAGATTTCCGCGCTGATCGTCAGCCAGAATTTACTCAGCTAGATATCGAAATGTCATTTATTGATCAAGCAGACATTATTGCCGTTGCTGAAAAGATTCTCGTAAAGGTTTGGAAGGAGTCGGTTAACTACGATATTCCAACACCCATTCCGCACATGACATATGCAGATGCGATGGATAAATATGGTTCAGATAAACCAGATCTTCGTTTTGGACTTCAGATTACTGAGGTGACAGATTTCTTTAAAGAGACTCCATTTAGAGTTTTTCAAGCGCCGTATGTTGGTGCAGTTGTCATGCCCGGGGGAGCAGATTCTCCACGTAGAGAACTTGATGCTTGGCAAGACTGGGCGAAAGCTCGTGGAGCTAAGGGAATCGCATACATCTTGGTAAATGCTGATGGAACGTTGGGAGGCCCTGTATCGAAGAACATTTCCGATTCAGAACAGGCAGGAATCGCAGCACTTGTCGGCGCAAAGGTGGGAGATGCCATCTTCTTCGCAGCAGGAGATAGAGCATCGTCACAGCAGTTACTTGGTGCAGCTCGACTTGAGATTGGCAAGAGATGTAACTTGATTAACGAGAACGAGTGGAAATTTGTCTGGGTTGTAGATGCACCAATGTTTGAACCAACAGATAACGGTGGTTGGACTGCAGTGCATCATCCATTTACCGGTCCCAAGCCTGAATATGTGTCAACGTTTAAGAGCAACCCTGCAGCAGCGCTTGCTTATGCGTACGACATAGTTCTTAATGGAACAGAGCTGGGTGGTGGCTCGATTCGTATTCACGATAAGAACATTCAGAAAGATGTATTCACAGTTATTGGCTTGAGCGATGAAGAGGCACAAAGCAAATTTGGTTTCCTACTTGAAGCTTTCAACTATGGCCCACCACCGCATGGAGGAATTGCACTCGGTTTAGATCGTGTCTGCGCATTACTCACGCACTCTGATTCGATTCGAGAGGTCATTGCTTTCCCAAAGACTGCAAGTGGAGGAGACCCGCTTACTGGCGCACCAACTCCCATTACTCCTGCGCAACGTAAGGAAGCTGCAATCGATTGGACTCCTCCCAAGGAGTAAGTCCGGTAGACTTGCGTATCAAATTGTTCACAAATAGCGAGAATTAAAGGAGAACACTGGTGGGTCCCGGAGGAATAGCAACGATAATCGCGGCTGCATCTCTTTTTGTGATTGCTGTCGCTCTCGCCTACACAGTGTTTCGTGTCAGTAAGTTCATCGATGAGGCAAAGAAATCTCTACAAGTCTTCACTGAGGACACTTCTCCATTGATCACTGAATCCACTCGTACGCTAGAGCTCATCAATAGCCCGCTAGAGAGTTTTGCGAAAATTACAAAGAACGTTGAAGAGGTGAGCACCAAGGTAAGTGGGGTTACATCAGATTTTATAGACAAGAACGGATCAGCTGTAAAGGTTGCAGGTGCTCTTTTAGGTGCTGCTCAACTCAGCAAAGGTCGTAAGTCTAAGAAGAAGACTGACTAGTTCAAGAAGGCGAATGTAACTAGTGGAATCTGCTGAAATACGTTCGCGCTGGTTGCGCTTTTTTGAATCAGAAAACTCACAAGGTTTAACCCACACCGTTGTTCCTTCAGCTTCATTGATAGCCGATGATCCAAATCTACTTCTCGTCAATGCGGGGATGGTTCCCTTCAAGCCGTACTTTCTTGGCGAGGTGACCCCACCGTTTAAGCGAGCAACGTCAGTGCAAAAATGTGTACGCACGCTTGATATTGATGAAGTCGGCAAGACAACAAGGCATGCATCTTTCTTTCAAATGTGTGGAAATTTTTCGTTTGGCGATTATTTCAAAGAGGGAGCAATTGCCCTTGCATGGGAATTGTTAACTCGCTCAATCAGTGCTGGTGGATATGGTTTTCCTGAAGACAAATTGTGGGTCACTGTCTATTTGGATGACGACGAAGCTGCAGATATTTGGCATAAAAGAATAGGAGTTCCACGAGAACGTATCCAACGTCGCGACATGGCTGATAATTTCTGGTCGATGGGCGTTCCAGGTCCATGTGGCCCTTGTTCGGAAATCTATTTTGATCGAGGTCCAGAATATGGAGTCGATGGCGGACCGATAGCTGATGAGAATCGTTACCTGGAAATTTGGAATCTTGTTTTTATGCAGAATGAACGAGGAGCCGGCGGCGGTAAAGATGGATATCCAATTCTGGGGGAACTGCCTGCAAAGAGTATTGATACAGGTCTTGGCCTAGAGCGAACAGCGGCACTTCTTCAAGGTGTTGAAAATATTTATGAAATCGATACGACAATGCGTATCCTCTCTCGCGCATCCGAGCTATCTGGTGTGAAGTATGGAAAATCGCAGAAGTCAGATGTCGCTCTACGAGTAGTTGCAGATCATGCGCGAACGTCTGCGATGCTCATTGGTGATGGAGTTACGCCAGGAAATGAAGGACGTGGGTACGTACTTCGTCGCATGATGCGCCGAACAATTCGAAATATGCGTCTTCTCGGAGTAAATGATCCCATTATGTCTGAACTCACGATTGCAGCAATTGGTGCAATGGGACCCCAATACCCTGAACTTGTTGCAGATAAGAAACGAATTCTCGCTGTTTCAACTTCAGAAGAAGAATCTTTCCTTCAAACACTGAAGAGTGGGACTCAGATTTTCGACGTTGCTTCTGCGCAACTGAAGAAGAGTTCTAAGAAGATACTCCCAGGAGATGAAGTTTTTAAATTGCACGATACCTATGGCTTTCCATTCGACCTCACTTTGGAGATGGCGCGAGAAGAAGGTTTAGAAGTCGATGAAGATGGCTTCAGACGTCTCATGAACGAGCAGCGCGATCGGGCTAAGGCAGATGCGAAGGCTAAGAAGAGCGGGCATACGGATCTCTCTGAGTACAAGAAGATTTCTGATTCATTCGGGGCTACTTCATTCGTGGGGTATACACATACTGAAACTGAATCCAAAGTAAACGGAATTCTTGTTGATGGCGTCAGTGTTTCATCAGCCAGCGCAGGTGATGATGTCGAGATAGTTTTAGATAGAACTCCTTTCTATGCAGAGGGTGGCGGTCAGCTCGCTGATGGTGGAAGGATTACTCTCGCAAGCGGTGCTGTCGTTGAAATTGAAGATGTGCAAACCCCAATAAATGGCTTATCAATTCATCGTGGTCGAGTGATTTCTGGTGCGATTGAAGTTGGCTCACAAGCACTAGCGGTAATTGATGTAGAGCGTAGAAATGCGATTTCCCGCGCTCATACTGCGACACACATGGTGCATAAAGCATTTAGGGAATTATTGGGAGAAACGGCTACACAAGCAGGTTCTGAAAATTCACCTGGCCGTTTCCGATTTGATTTTCCTTCAACCGGAGCCGTCCCCGTGTCGGTTCTGAATGATGTTGAAGCTCGCGTTAACTCACTCTTGCTTGACAATCTCTCAGTGACGGCTGAGGTCATGACACAAGATGCTGCTAAGAAGATTGGAGCGATGGCGCTTTTCGGTGAAAAGTACGGGGATCAAGTGCGTGTTGTGAGCGTTGGTGACTGGGCTAAAGAACTCTGCGGAGGAACTCACGTGGAGCAATCCGGTCAGTTAGGAATTGTTAAGTTACTCGGTGAATCTTCGATTGGTGCAGGAGTCCGCAGAGTTGAGGCCTTAGTCGGTGCAGATGCCTATAAATTCTTAGCTCGCGAGCACATATTGTTGAACTCGCTTACGGAGCTTATCAAGGGTTCACGTGTCGAAGAGTTACCAGAAAAGATTTCAGATTTGCTCAATAAGGTGAAGGAAATTGAGAAGGAGCTCGCTGTAGTGAGGTCATCGCAAGCGATGGGTCAGGTCACCGATCTCGCCAAGAAGTTTGTGGAAGTTAATGGATTGCACGTCCTCTCAGTTGTTCTAGCCGATGGAGTCTCCTCTGATGACTTACGTAAGATTGCAACTGATCTAAAATCAAAAAAGAGTGACTCGGTCGTAGTGTTGATTAGTAGTACAGATACTCGACCAGTTTTGGTAGTCGCTGTGAGCGACGGGGCAAAGGCGAAGGGCCACAAAGCTGGCGCACTCGTGAAAATAGGCTCAACCGTTCTTGGCGGTGGCGGTGGCGGCAAAGACGACTTTGCGCAAGGTGGCGGAATAGATGCAACGCGATCCCAAGATGCCTTGCAAGCGATAAATCTTGCGCTGAGCGGAAAGTAATTCTGCAGTGAGAGGTCGCCGATTAGCTTTCGATTACGGTGATGCTCGAATCGGCGTCGCAGTGTGCGATCCAGATGCAATTCTTGCAACTCCTTTGCCATATCTTGAAAATCGTTTGCACAGTCTTTCTTCTATGCTTGCAGATTTGTTCGCAGAATATGATCCCATCCATATTTTTCTTGGCTTGCCGGTCAATATGTCTGGATCTAGTGGGGAAGCCGTTGAGAAAGTTGATAAGTTTGCGAAGAAGATTATTGAGGAATTCGCGCTCCAAGTTGTATTCGTCGATGAACGCTTATCAACTGTATTGGCACAGAAGAAGCTGAAAGAAGCGGGTATTTCTAGTAAAGAATCAAAGCATTTAATTGATTCGATGTCGGCTGTTGCAATTTTGGAACAAGGATTGATTCAGGAGTTATCAATGAATTTAGATAATGAAGACACTAAGTAATTCTCCTCTCACGCGAGTCCTCGCCGGATTATTTGTTGCCTTCTTGATTACGGGGCTTCTAAGGGAGTTCAGAGGAACTTCTTCAGCACCTGATTATTCTTGCGACGCACAGAGTTCGACCGAAGTGAATATCGAGATTTATAAAGGGCAGTCTGGCTCTTCGATAGCATCGGTTCTTGCTAAAAACAACGTCATTAAATCTGCCGAAAGTTTCTTTAGAGAGGCTGTCTCAAATCCGCGAGCATCCGGAATTTCGCCAGGAACCCACAGAGTTAATCTGGGTCTTTGTGCAAGCAAAGCTTTGGAGCAGTTACTTGATCCTAAGCGTAACGTCGGTCTGATATCAATCGGCGAAGGAATGTGGGTCTCTGAGGTCCTTCCACAAATGTTGAAAGCCGGGTTTTTAAATACTGACATCCAGAACGCTCTAAAGTTGGCGAAGAAGCCCCTTGGATTTAATCAGTTAGAAGGATTGCTCTTTCCGGCTCAGTACAGTTTTGCAAAAGAGACCACGGCCCAAGCTGCAATTGAAAGTATGATCAAACGCGCCGAAAGGGCTATGTTCGATGTCGGTTTCTTCTCCCCGGATCAGAAGTTCACCCCACAACAATTACTTGTCATTGCATCATTAATTGAAGCAGAGGGGAAAAATCAAGACTTTGACAAGATTTCACAAGTGATTAGAAATCGATTGAAAATTGGTATGCCTCTGCAATTCGACTCGACTGTGCATTACGTTAAAAAAAGCAGAGGAAATATCTTTCTGAGTACACAATCGACCCTAATATCTTCTCCCTATAACACTTATCGTCGCTACGGACTCCCTCCTGGCCCAATCAATAATCCTGGTGAAGCTGCAATGCGCGCGGCAATTACACCGCAAGACGGTGATTGGCTATATTTCATTACAGTTGCACCATCTGATACTCGATTCACATCGGATATCAATCAGTTCAGCAAATGGAAAATTGAGTACAAGAAGAATCTTCGTGCGGGAAAGTTCAGGAGTGCAAAGTGATTCAGGGCGCAGTTCTAGGTTCTCCGATAAGTCACTCTTTGTCACCACGCCTACATATGGCAGTTTACGAGTTTCTGGGAATCAGTGGAAAGTACAGGGCAATTGATGTTAGCGACGAAGCTTTGCCTGATTTCTTTGCAGAGAACTGTGAGTATTTCAACTACTTCTCATTGACCATGCCCCTAAAGGAAGTGGCATGCACGCTACCCGTTTTTAAGAGTGATTTACCCATTCGAATTAATTCTGCGAACACTCTAGTAAAAAGAGATAATGAATGGAGTTTGCACACCACGGATGGTTCTGGATTCACATCGGCAATCGACCATGCGGGATTAACGACTCTTGAGTCAACTTTGATTTTGGGCGCCGGCGGAACGGCTAGAGCTATTGCTCAAGCACTGGACGGACGCTCTCAGAGGATAGAGGTTCTGGCCCGTTCGTCTAACCGTAGGTCTTCGATTGAATCAACAATTGACTCATCAGTCTTCGATTTTCATTCTTGGAATCAAACTATTGATTTGACGTCGTATGACTTGATAGTTAATACCACTCCCGCTGGTGCCGCAGATTTGCTCGCCGAGAGTGTTCCATTCAATCCGAAAGCCTTGTTTTTCGATGTCATCTATAGTCCGTGGCCTACGGTTCTGGCGCGAAAATGGAGCGATTCAGGAGGCGATGTTGTAAACGGATTAGAACTTCTGATTTATCAGGCGATTGATCAGCTATCACTTGTTCTAGATGAAACCTTGCACAAGGAAGATCTTGCCAAACATTTACGAAAAGCATTGAAGGCTTAGCAATTTTTATTCCTCATCCCAAAGGATGAGCATTTATTTGTGAAGCCTATTTAGAATCTCTAAATGCTTCTTGTCGCTCTTATGATGTCATATATTTCAATAGCTGATTATCGAACTCATCGAATCTCAAACTCATCCGTCATCTCTTTGGCATTGCTCTTGTTTAACTCTGGATCTGGTGATGTACGTTTTCTCTGGTCGTTACTTTTTCTATGTGTAGCCATTATTTTGGTGACCTTCCTAGAAATTGGGGGAGGCGACATAAAACTTATTGGGACTTTGGTTGCCTTTGGTCAAGCTGAAATCACTCTGACCAGTTATCTATGGGGAGCACTTTGGTGCACGGTTCTCTTTGTTTTGATTCATCGTATTTCAACGAACCAATGGTCTGGAAGTATCGCCCTTGCCCCCGCAATATGTGTCCCTTTTCTCATTACCCTGCTGTAATTCTCAATTGAGCCCAAGAATGGCCCCTTATCTGCAAGAATATGCTCATGCGTTGGATTACAGCCGGTGAGTCACATGGTCAAGCACTCTCAGCAATTATTGAAGGGCTACCTGCGCATATCAGCGTAACTACAGCAGATATTGATTTTCATTTGTCGAGACGTCGATTAGGAGTAGGCCGGGGAGCGCGTCAAAACTTCGAGGCGGATAAAGTAACAATTCTTGGAGGCGTTCGACTCGGCATAACTCAGGGTGGTCCAATCTCAATTCAGGTGGGAAATAGCGAATGGCCAAAATGGGAGAAGGTAATGTCAGCCGATCCCGTGCCTTCTGATGAGATTGAGAAGTTAGCTCGCAATGCACCGCTGACGAGACCACGTCCAGGACACGCAGATTTGGTTGGAATGCAAAAATATGACTTTAATGACGCCAGACCAATACTGGAACGTGCAAGTGCCCGTGAAACTGCTGCGCGTGTTGCACTCGGCGCGATTGCGAGAAACTTTCTTGAACAATCTATTGGAGTAACAATTCTTAGCCATGTCGTATCTATTGGCACCGTCAGAATTCCAGACGACTATGCACTTCCAGATGCTGCGGATATGAATCGCATCGATGAAGATCCTGTACGTTGTTCGGATTTGGCTACAAGTAAATTGATGATTGCCGAGATTGAAGCGGCTCATTCAGATGGCGACACACTGGGTGGCGTGTGTGAAGTCCTAGCTTACAACTTACCGCCCGGACTTGGTTCACATGTTCATTGGGATCGTCGTCTGGATGCGCGATTAGCCGGTGCACTGATGGGGATTCAAGCCATTAAAGGTGTTGAAATAGGAGATGGCTTCAGGACTGCAACTCGTAGAGGATCTGTAGCCCACGATGAGATTGAAAAGAATTCAACTGGAAAAATAGTGAGAAGAACGGATCGTGCTGGAGGTACTGAGGGTGGCATGTCTAATGGAGAAGTACTTCGTGTTTCAATTGCCATGAAGCCAATATCCACCGTTCCGAAAGCACTAGATACTATTGATGTAAAAACTGGTGAAGCAGCAAAGGCAATAAATCAACGTTCAGATGTGTGTGCAGTACCTGCTGCAGGCGTCGTCGCTGAAGCAATGGCGGCACTTGTTTTGGCTGAAGCAGTTTTAGAGAAGTTCGGTGGAGACTCAGTCCAAGAAGTTCGTAGAAACTACTTGGCATACATGCAAAATCTCTCCATAAAGTAGGACATCGTGGCACCAAGAGCTATCTTCATCGGACCTATGGGTTCTGGTAAATCAACGATTGGAAAAGCAGTAGCAAAGTCATTGAAACTCACCTTTAGGGATACTGACACCGAGATTGAAAAAATTGAGAAGATGCCCGTCTCACAGATATTCCTTGATAAGGGCGAGGAGTATTTTCGCTCTGTCGAGAGGAAAGTGTTACGCCAAGAGTTACTTTCCGATGAAACGGTATTGGCTTTAGGTGGAGGGGCTCCTCTATCAATGGACGCACAGTCGGCTCTTCGTGCAAGTTCGTCAAAAGTTTTCTATCTAGATATTTCGTTAGCAAGCGTGGCTCCACGAATTGGCTTCAATCGTGACCGACCGCTTTTGCTTACAAATCCGCGTGGACAGTGGCAAACACTCATGGAACAGCGGCGTCCAATATACGAGTCAATTGCTGATCTGGTAATTGATGTCAATCACAAGAGCGAAAGAGAAGTCGTCAGGGAAGTTCTTGAGGTTCTTGCATGAGAGTTATAGAGGTTGGCGCTACCGATACTTACCAAGTACGGATAGGTGTTGATTATCAGAGTGAGTTGAAGCGATTAATGCAGGGACGACAACGCGTAGCGCTCTTCTTCTCTGAGTCGATGAAGGAATCTATTCCTCACATTGAGAACACCGATGCTGAAGTATTTCTCTTTCCACTACCTGATTCAGAAGAGGCTAAGAGTGCAAAGACTCTGACCAAGGTATGGGATTGGTTCGGTGCTGCAGGTTTCACTCGCAGTGACCTTGTTGTAGCCGTAGGTGGGGGAGCCGTAACAGATTTTGCAGGATTTGCCGCAGCTTCGTGGTTGCGTGGAATCGATTGGGTCGCAGTACCCACGACGGTTGCTGGAATGGTTGATGCTGCTATTGGTGGTAAGACTGGAATCAATAGTGATTATGGAAAAAACTTAATTGGTGCTTTTCACTCGCCAAAGGAAGTACTGATTGATACCCATTGGTTGCTCACTCTCAGCGATAGAGATTTTGCCGCAGGTCTGGCTGAAGTAGTCAAAGCTGGATTCATTTACGACGCTCAAATAATTTCCGCAATAGGAGATAAGGGACTTCGTGAGATTCGATCTTCCTCTTTGCTCACTCTTGAACTCATTGAGAGAGCCGTTCGGGTCAAAGCAGAAGTTGTCTCTTCAGATTTCAAAGAATCATTTAATCGCGAGATACTTAACTACGGCCACACATTTGGACATGCAATTGAATTAGATAGCAAGTATTCACTTCGTCACGGTGAGTGTGTATCGATTGGAATGATATTCATCGCTGAGCTCGCCTTCTCTCTGGGGCTTATGAAACAAGAGCTTCTCGATAGCCATCGTCGAATTCTGACTCAACTCTCGTTGCCTGTCTCTTATGAGGGGAAATCTTGGGAGCCGCTGCTAGCGAATATGAAAATTGACAAAAAAACCCGAGGAGATTTGTTGAGGTTCGTTGTTGTTACTGAAATCGGCAAGACACAGCGCTTGGAAGGTCCTAGCGAAACCGCATTGCGAGCTGCATATGAGAAGGTATGTACATGAAAGTTTTAGTTCTCAATGGACCAAACCTCGATAGGTTAGATATACGCGATTCATCTGTTTATGGTGACATGTCGTATCCGGCCCTTGTCAGCCATATCGAGAACGCGGCAAAGTCCCATGGTTTTGAAGCCGACGTTCGTCAAAGCAACGATGAATCCGAAATTATTGGTTGGCTGCATGAAGCCGCACAGACAAATACTCCAGTAATCATTAACCCAGCTGCATTCACGCATTATTCATATGCGATACGTGATGCCGCAGATTTAGTTAAAGCTCCCCTCATTGAGGTTCATTTATCGAATCCTTTATCACGCGAGGAATTTCGTCATACTTCTGTAATTTCTGGTGTTGCAAACGGCACTATTGGGGGATTCGGACCAAATTCTTATGTACTAGCCCTAGTAGCCCTTAAGGCGCTACTCGCGTAAATTCATGCGGTAAAGTTCGCTCCGTATTGATCTTCGATCGACGAAGACATGAACTGGAGTTATTGTGGCAACAACTAATGATCTAAAAAATGGCATGACCCTTGATATTGAAGGTCAGCTCTGGACGGTTGTTGAGTTTCAGCACGTGAAGCCAGGTAAAGGTCCAGCGTTTGTTCGGACAAAGTTGAAGCAGGTCATGACTGGCAAAGTGGTTGATAAGACTTTCAATGCAGGGGTCAAGATTGAAATTGCAATACTAGAAAAGCGTGAGATGAACTTTCTTTATAAAGAGGGGGATGATTTCGTGTTTATGGACAATGTTAATTTTGACCAGATGACAATTTCTGCGAGTACTGTTGGTGACGCAGCTAATTACATGCTTGAGAATACAGAAGCTATCGTTGCGATTCACGAGGGAAATCCGTTATATCTTGAACTCGCAGCATCAGTTCCTTTGAAGATCACGTATACAGAGCCAGGCCTGCAAGGCGACAGATCTTCGGGTGGAACAAAACCAGCAACGGTAGAGACAGGAATTCAGATTCAAGTGCCGTTGTTCATTAAACAGGACGAGATTGTTTTGGTAGATACTCGAGATGGTTCATATCAGGGTCGCGCCAACTAGTGTCCACTCGCAGTAAAGCACGGAAGCAAACTTTGGATCTACTCTATGAAGCAGATATCAGAGGAACTTCAGCTGCTGATTTGATGATGCTTAGAGATGTCGTTGAAGAAGGACCTGATTCAAGACCAATTCGTGAATACACCAAATTGCTCATTGATGGAGTTGTCCTCAACAAGAGAAAGATTGATGAGTTAATCACGACTTACGCCCAAGGTTGGGATATGGACCGACTGCCTGCAGTTGACAGAAATATTCTCAGACTCGGAATTTATGAAATTGTCTGGTCTTCTGACTTAGATGACGGAGTCGCAATAGATGAAGCCATTAAATTAGCAAAAGACTTATCAACCGATGATTCTGCTTCATATATCCATGGAGTTCTAGGCAAGATTTCAATGATTAAAGAGAGTATCTCGCTGTAAGTCTTTGCTACTTCTTCATTTGCAGCAAAATCGATTCTTCGGTGATCCAATGTAAGGCCT
>WLPI01000069.1 GCA_009698845.1 Actinomycetota bacterium | reverse complement strand
GTTGCGGAGATAAGACTGCACGCTCTGCCCACTGCCGAGTTGTTTTAAGAAGTGCGCGTGGTGTGCGCTCCCCTGCTGCTCGGGCAATCTCTGCGGCCAATAGAACCATCTCATCTGTGCTCTTTAAATACGCTTCTGCGTTACGGCGTTCTACATTGCGCGGATGCAGCGGAACTAATTGACGGGCGCAATCTAGAACATCGGCAACAGGCCCATCGGCGCGATCTCGCATCCGCACTGCATTAGTGATTACTGCATCAACATCGTTATCGCGAGCAAAGATCAGCGAACGAGCAGCATGAACTGTAGAGCGAGGGCCGTTACCTGCAACTAGATGCGAGACACATTCGATAGCGTGGTCTGCAAAGAGATCGCGCGTCTGGTTAAAGATATCTAGCGCTGCATCAAAGCGGTGCGCAGCAAGTGCTTGCGATACAGGTGATTCGGGGCCATGTAGAAGATGTAAATGCGATGTATGGCTACTAAA
The DNA here is from genome assembly GCA_009698845.1 of Actinomycetota bacterium. Taxonomy (GTDB): domain Bacteria; phylum Actinomycetota; class Actinomycetes; order Nanopelagicales; family Nanopelagicaceae; genus Planktophila. Next base: position 3,447 of record WLPI01000069.1, on the reverse strand, counting down.
TTTTTCGAGCAGTTCCAGAGTAAGTACTGGTTTACGAGTATCTATATTCATATGAAGGCCTGTCATGAGCCGAACCAAACTGCACCATCCCCCATCGCTATGGGCAAGAATTGTGATGCGCGGTAATACACCGGATGTATCGCCAAGGTGAATAGGCAGGTTAATTCCAATAATGGGTGCTACGCCATGAGATACACACGCCTTTGTAAAACGAATGGCGCCAGCTAACCCATCGCGATCTGTCAGTGCGAGCGCCGGCATTTCGAGCTCTGATGCACGTGCGACTAAATCTCGTGGCTGCGTTGTTCCGTATTTAAGTGAGTACGCACTTGCGGTGCGCAGATGAATAAAGCTCATATGCGACCCACGATTTAGATAGCCCTAATAATCCACTGCCCTGTTGTTTCATCGCGTTCGAGTTCAAATGTTGTCAGCGCCCCAATAGGAGCTGCTTCAACTTTCCATAGCGCACGCGCTTGATCATCGGGCCGAAACTTTCCGTCACTAATGCGATTCCACCATCCGCCTGCTTCGCACCATCTAGATAGCACTGCGTGGATACGAAAACGTTTGCCTCTAAAGGTGAATTCAATAGGCGTAAGCCCACCATCGGATACGACCTCGTGAGGCTTTACTACTTCTGCGCTCATTGCCCTTACTTCTTCCCCTGACCTGTTGATAGATACTCCTTGTGAGTATTCGAACAGATGTTCGAAAAGTAGTCCAGACCCCTGACAAGGGCAAGTCCTTCCTCGATCAGGCTCGCAATGAGGTCGGCAGAGCGTGTCGATTGGGTAGATAGTTGAAATTTCAACTACTCTAGAGGAGTAAGAATCCGCTTAAACCTTAGGAGAAAAAATTGGACGTAGTACTAATTGTTGGGCGCATCCTTTTCGCCCTTTTATTCATCACATCAGGTTTCGCTCACTTTGCAAAGCTTGAAGCAATGACGGGGTATGCGAAGTACAAGAAGCTTCCAGCAGCGAAGTTCGGAGTACTTATCTCAGGTCTCTTCTTCCTACTTGGTGGCATTTACATCGCAGCTGGATTCTGGGTTGACCTTGGTGCTCTTATGCTCGCAGTAACACTCATCCTTGCAGCAATCATCTTCCATAACTTCTGGAAAGAAACTGATGCAACAGCAAAGCAGAACGAAATGATCGCATTTAACAAGGATCTCGCACTCGCTGGCGCAGCTCTTATCCTCTTCGCACTTGTTGCAACGGGAGCGCTTACAGATTTCGGCCCAAGCGTCGGAACTCTTGCATTCTTCAACCTCTAAACAATCTGTACGGAAAGCCCCTCGAGAAATCGGGGGGCTTTTCCATTCTCATGGAAAGATAAAGGCATGGAAATCCTCGGCGCCCTGATTGCCGGTTGCGCAATAGGTGCTGTTCTTGGATTTGTCGGCGCAGGTGGAGCGATGCTCTCTGTGCCGATTCTTATCTACGGCTTTGGCTTTGATCCCAACCTTGCAACAACTGCCGCCCTTGCCATCGTCTTTCTCGCAGCTACATCTGGGTTGATTCCGAAAGCGCGTAAGAAACAGGTTCTTTATCGCGATGCCTTCGTTATCTGGGCTATCGGATTAGTGACAAACCTTGGCTTCTCATCAATCGTAGAACGCTTACCCGATGCCTTCATCACTACAGGCTTTGCCGCAATTCTGATTCTTGCGGGTGTATCAATGTTGCGACCACCAAAGCTCGATGCCCATAAGCGGATGCCGATACCAGTTCTGATTGTGATGTCACTTGTCATTGGTTCGATCACCGGACTCTTTGGAATCGGTGGTGGCTTCCTTGCAATCCCTGTACTAGTTCTCTTCTTTGGCACACCACAAAACATTGCAGCTGGAACATCACTATTGATTATCTCGATTAATTCACTGACTGCCTTCATCGGCCACAACTCTCAGTGGGACGATGTTCAGTGGCATATCCCGATTTTTATCGGAGCATCTGCAATCGTTGCAGCCCAAGCTGCTTCACATTTCTCGCACTATACAAATCCTGAGAAACTTAGAAAAGCCTTTGCATATCTACTCTTTGTAATATCAGCATTTACAGTGCTGCAGACTTGGCTCTAGTTACTCCTAGAATTACCTTAACTACTTAATTCGCGCACTTTAATGTGCTTTGACTGATAGCCAGCAATAAAAAAGAGTACAACGGGAAATGCGAAGGCAACTGGCAATGAGGTTACTTCAGCGATTCCGCCCATCAGCGTTGGGCCAGCAAAGTAAGCAGCAATTGCAATCGTTCCGATTCGAGCTAATCCAACTGAAGGTGCGACACCTGGAATCGAAGCCGCCGCTAAATTAAATGCTGGGAAGAATGGCCCCATTCCAAAACCTGCTGCAGCAAAACCGATACACACAACAACAAGTCCCCATAATTGATGAGAGTCAGAAAGTGGAATTCCGATGAGCAGCGATAGACCCCAAATTCCGCCGCCAAAATATCCGCCGTATTTCACTGTATTTACATAACCCCACTTAGCAAAGAATTTATCTCCTAGTAAGCGGCTGGTAATCATTGCTAATGAAAATGCTGTCGCAGCTGATGCGTTGACACCGATTCCGATTCCCATATGATCTTGCAGAAGAATTCCACTCCATTCATACGCACCGCCTTCGGGAATGAGCGCAGCCATCAAACCAATTCCCAGTGCCCATAAAACCATTGCTTGTTTTCCAAAGAGTGGAACCTTCGATTCTGTATCTTCTCCAGGTTCACCAAGATGCCCATCAAGATCTGCAGGCAAGAGGTAGTGAACACAGAAAAAATAAGCGAAGAATGTGAAAATTGCGATAATCCATAAATTAATTCTTGGAGTCACAAATTGAGCAATTACTCCACCAATAAGCGTTGCGAAGAAAGCGCCAATGCTCCACATTGCATGAAAAGTGGACATCCAACGCCCTTGTGTGTGTTTTTCGATTGCAACTGCTTGAGCATTAATCGCGACATCCATAAATCCAACGCTGAAGCCAGAAATAAACATGCCACAAACCAGAGTAGAAACATTTGTTGCCGAACCCATGATGAAGACGCCAACTGGCAAGGTGATTGCCGAAATACGAACAACGAGCTTCGATGAATGCATATGCACAACTCGACCCGAGAGTTGCGCACCAGGAATTGCACCTAACGTGCTGGCTAGGAGTACAAGTCCAAATTGCCCGTCTGTTAATCCAAGTGAATCTTTAATCTCTGGAATTCGTGGAATCCAAGCCAGACCAGCAAAACCAAGTAAGAAAAATGCCCCCCAAATTGCGTTGCGAGCCCGAATTCCCCGTTGATAAATAGTGAGGGAAGGCGAAGACATTTGGCGAAGATATCTCATAAAGTTCTCATATGGATGGAATTCTCGAGAAGGCAGCTGTAAAAAGATTTCAAGAGGCAGCTAATTCTCTTGGGGTCAAGGGTGAAATCAATGTTCTCT
>WLPI01000068.1 GCA_009698845.1 Actinomycetota bacterium | reverse complement strand
GAGCAACATCTACGAAGGAGTTCACCATGGCAAGTAAGAGCGCGGACGTACGTCCAAAAATCACCATGGCTTGCGTAGATTGCAAAGAGCGTAACTACATCACTAAGAAGAACCGCCGCAACGATCCAGACCGCATGGAACTCAAGAAGTTCTGTCCACGTTGCAAGTCTTCAACTCTTCACCGCGAAACCCGCTAATGCTCAACCCCGATTCGGTCGGGCGTACCTTCGCGGGTACAGATGTAATAACTATTTCACAATCTGAAGTCGATGCCTTTTGTGCTGTTATTAACGAAACAGATAAAACTATCGCCCCTCCAACATTTACCATTCGAATCACGCTTACTCAATTTGAAGCGATTCTCACGCAACCCGAAATCGGACTCGATTGGGCCCGCCTAGTCCATGGTGATCAAAAATTTGAAATCTTCTCACCGGTAAAAGCTGGCGATGCGCTTACATGCGCAGCGACAATCGAGAGCTACAGAGTTGCAGCAGGAAATGAAATTGTCTCTGTGCGCTCAGATCTTCATCGAGGAAGCGAACTTGTTATTTCCTCATGGGCAACTCTAGTGGTGCGCGCATGATTGAAGTTGGAACAGAGCTACCTGAGAAAGTCTTCTTTTTGGACCGTGCTCTGCTCAAGCAATATGCAGATGCATCTGGGGACCAAAATCCAATTCATCAAAATGAAGAATTCGCACTTTCTGTAGGGCTCCCAAATGTGATTGCACACGGAATGCTCACGATGGCACTTGTTGGAAAGTATGTATCTGACTTTGCTGGCGGATCAAGTAACGTTCTGGAATTCGGTGCCCGCTTTACTAAGCCAGTCGTCGTGCCTGCTGGCGAGAAAGTTGATCTCACGGTTTCTGCAACTGTAAGCGAAGTAGTAGATGGAAAGGTTTCACTAACGCTCAGTGCAACATCAGCTGGAGTCAAAGTTCTGGGAATGGCTAAAGCGGTACTTAAAAAGTGAGTGCACCAGATTCAGTTCACGATTTAGCGCGTGCTAGACAAGCTGCGCGAGCAGAGAAGAACTTTGCACTTTCGGATCAATTGCGCGATGAGATTGCGGCTCAAGGATTTGAAGTAGTCGATGTTGCCAGTGGATATGAACTCCGTCCCAAAAAGCGTTTCCCTGTCTATGAATCCACTAGAGATATTCGCCCAATAAACTCAGGAAAATTTGAAATAACAGTCGCAATGATTGTTGACGGCTTTCACGAGGATGCAGTTACATGCATTAAGGCAATAAGGGAATATAGCCAATGCGCAATTGCAATCCTGGTTATTGGCGACCCTGGAGTCATTGCTAACGAACTCGATGCTCGCACTTCGTTAGTACAGGTAAATGAAAACTTTGGATGGGGAGAAAATGCCAATGCACTTCTTCGAAATGTAACCAGTGAATTCATAGTCGTAATGGACCCATCAACTATTTTTACAGGCGATGCAATCACGCCCATTTTAGAAGAGTTAAAGAAGCGTGAATTTGTGGCAGTAGGTTGGCGCGGAGGGTTGGTTAACTTAGAAGATGACTGGCGTAGTACCGATGACAAGGGACCAGGCGAAGTCGACGTGCTCTTCAGCTATTTCATCGGCATGCACCGCGAAGATGCTCTTACTGCAAGAGGTTTCAGTAATCGAGCTGTGTTCTATCGAAATGCAGATATTGAATTCTCACTGAACCTTCGTCATTCAAATGGTCGCTTGTTGCAGATGGAGCTTCCGTTGGAACAAGCGCGCCACCATGGGTATCACGACAGCGAGCCTGAATATCGTGATGCGCAATCAAAGAAAAACTACGATCGCATTCTCGAGCGATTTAGAGGCAAGACTGCAATCTTGAGTCCTCGCAGGTAGCCTAAGCACATGGCCGATTTAAGAGATTACACCTCACTTCGCGTGGGCGGTCCTGCCAAAAAATTTGTAGAAGTTGGCACCGAATCCGAGATCATTGCAGCTATTGAAGCAGCAGGGGATTCACCGGTACTGATTATTGGTGGCGGAACAAATATTCTTGTCGCAGATTCTGGTTTTCAAGGTACCGTCATTCGGATTACAAATAACTCATTGCAAGCAGAAGTCGATGCGTGCAGCGGAGCAACACTGACAATCGGTGCTGGCGAAAATTGGGATGACTTTGTACAGACGAGCATTGAACGTGGATTCGCTGGCTTAGAAACTCTCAGTGGAATTCCTGGCACAGTTGGCGCTGCGCCAATTCAGAATATTGGTGCATACGGACATGAAGTCTCAGAATTCATAACGCGAGTTCGCACTTATGATCGCGTCAAAAAAGAGGTCAAGACGTTTACCAATCTTGAGTGCGAATTCACCTACAGAAACTCTCATTTCAAATCGCATCCGGGCAGATATGTAATTCTTGATGTCCAATTCAACCTGCGTCAGGGCGAAATGACGATGCCAATCACATATTCCGAACTCGCAGCTGCGTTAGGTATTTCAGTTGGCGATAAGGCTCCAATTGCTGCAACTCGAAAAACAGTTCTTGAACTTCGCGCAAAGAAGGGAATGCTGCTCAATCCTGCTGATAGAGATTCATGGTCTGCAGGATCGTTTTTCACAAACCCAATAGTTTCCCAAGAGATTGCAGCGAAGTTACCGGCCGATGCTCCACGTTGGCCAACTACAGATGGTCGAGTAAAAACTAGCGCTGCGTGGTTGATTGAAAATTCTGGCGTGCATAAGGGCGATACCCACGGTGGTGCACGAGTATCTACAAAGCATGTACTTGCACTTACTAATGCAGGGAATGCAACTGCTATTGATATTGCAGAACTTGCAAAGTCAGCACAGAAAAGTGTTTACGAAAAATTTGGTATCACTTTAGAGACAGAAGTTAATTTAGTAGGCGTGAGCCTCTAACCATTTATTCTGCAAGCAGCTTCTTGATCCGCCCGATACCTTCAACGATATCTTCATCGCTGGTGGCATAAGAAAAACGTAGATATCCAGATGGCCCAAACGCTTCTCCTGGAACGGCCGCAACTTCAACCTCTTCCAAGATGATCGTTGCAAGTTCTGCAGAAGTATTCGCAACTTTGCCGCGAATGGTTTTCCCAAGTACACCTTTTACTGATGGATACACATAGAAGGCACCCTGCGGCGTTGGGCATTCAAAGCCTGGAACGTCATTAAGTAAATCCACAATCAACTTACGGCGACGATTAAATGCCTCACCCATCTTGTGCACGGCATCAAGATTTCCAGAAACTGCTGCAATAGCTGCTCTCTGTGAAACGTTTGAAACATTTGATGTTAAGTGTGACTGCAAGTTAGTTGCTGCCTTGATGACATCCTTAGGACCAACCATCCAGCCAACTCGCCAACCAGTCATCGCGTAAGTTTTTGCAACTCCATTGAGAATGATGCAGGTATCGGCAAGACCAGGAACCAAGACCGGTAGCGATGGCGCTGTTGCACCGTCATAAAGCAAGTGCTCGTAAATTTCATCTGAGATAACCCAGATATTATTCTTCAGCGCCCATTCACCAATTGCTTTTGCTTGTGCTGGTGTATAGACAGAACCTGTTGGATTAGATGGAGAACAGAACAACAGAGCCTTCGTCTTCGGTGTTCGGGCAGCTTCGAGCTGTTCAACGGTTACGAGATAATTCTGTGATTCGTCCGCAAATACTTCGACGCTCTTTCCACCAGCAAGCTTGATTGCTTCCGGATACGTTGTCCAGAATGGTGAAGGAAGTAGAACTTCATCACCTGGATCAACAATTGTTGCAAATGCTTGATAGACGGCTTGCTTGCCACCATTAGTCACTAATACTTGATCAACAGTGATGTCGTAGTTCGAATCACGTTTTGTCTTTGCAACAATTGCTTCACGAAGTTCTGGTAATCCAGGTGTTGGTGTGTAGCGATGATTTGCTACAACTTTTGTCGCAGCGCTTGCAGCATCAACAATGTAATCAGGAGTTGGAAAATCTGGTTCTCCTGCACCGAAACCAATGACTGGACGACCAGCGGCCTTAAGCGCTTTTGCCTTTCCATCTACTGCCAATGTTGCTGATTCTGCGATGGCTGCAATTCGTGCGGAGATTCTGCTCATGTGCGAAGTCTGCACCATGGTCGAAGGCTCTCGCACGCTCAGAATTAGTGGTGCTCAGCACCCGTAATTGGTCAGTTTTACTATGGCAGCCCCCTGCCCTTACACTTCGACGCTCACGATGAATTTCTTCCTCGCCTTGGCGCGCCTGAAAATTCGTCGCGAAGGGCAGTAGCTCAATTGGCTAGAGTTGCCGTCTCCAAAGCGGCCGGTTGGGGGTTC
>WLPI01000067.1 GCA_009698845.1 Actinomycetota bacterium | reverse complement strand
TACTCGCGAACTTGCACAGCAAATCGACGAAGTTCTTCGTCCGCTTGCACGCGCTGTGGGTCACGAATCAGTCGTAATCGCTGGCGGAATGCCATATGCAAAGCAGATCACTGCAATGCGCAAAGCAACAGCAATTTTAGTTGCAACCCCAGGACGTCTCATTGACTTGCTCAATAAGAATGAAGTTCAGCTTGATCAATTGCAGATTACTGTTCTTGATGAAGCAGACCAGATGGCAGATATGGGATTCCTGCCAGTCGTTAAGGAAATTCTTGATCAAGCAAACCTTGATGGTCAGCGTCTTCTATTCTCAGCAACTCTCGATCGCGGTGTTGACTCACTCGTTCGTCAGTACCTTAAGAATCCAAAGACTCACTCGCTTCAAAACGATCGCGCTTCCGTTTCAACAATGGAGCACCACGTTTTGCAGATGCACCCTGGCGATAAAGATGACATCACTTCACAAATTGCTGCACGTAACGGAAAGACAATTCTCTTCGTTAAGACTCAGCGCGGAGCAGATCGCCTTGCTGACAAGCTAGCTAACGCAGGTGTACCAGTTGGCGCACTTCACGGTGGAAAGTCACAAGCGGTTCGTACTCGCACACTTGCACTCTTTAAGGAACAAGATAATTCAGCGCTCGTTGCAACAGATGTTGCAGCACGCGGAATCCACGTAGATGGCATTTCACTTGTTGTTCACGTAGATCTTCCACAAGATCACAAAGATTATTTACACCGCTCTGGTCGTACAGCTCGTGCTGGCGAGTCAGGAACTGTCGTAACTCTTTCATCATCAAAGAATTCACGAGCAGTATCAGGACTTCTCTCACGCGCAGGTGTGACACCTAAATTCCATGATGTTCGTCCATTGGATGAAAAATTAATGGTTATCACTGGTGCTCAAGAGCCAACTGGTGTTCCTTATATTCCACCAATCGTTGAACGTAAGAGCCCACAAGGTGGATCACGTTCTGGTGGCGCAAGCCGCCGTGGTGGAAGCAAAACTGGCGGATACCGTGGTGGCAATAGCCGCCGTGGTCGCTAATTAACTGCTTTCCAAAAGATCTCCATAAGAGGACTCAAGTACCTCAAATCTTTGTGCGAGTTGTGCAATTTCTGTAGCGGTTTGAGAAAAACTAGAAGCGGTGTTCAACCTTATTGACCGCAGGTGAATTTCTCCAGCCTGAGTAATCAAAGCATTCATTCGAGAAATTTTTTCCGAAGAAAACTTGTTACTTGCAGAACCCTTTAGCGAGTTCTGGAGATTTTGCTGAATCTTCTGAGCCTTCAAACCAAGGCTTTGAGCAGTCCGAATCATAACCTTGAGCTTCTTCTGTTCTTCTGGTGAAAGTGTGACAGTCGGAGCAGGTCGATTGGTTGGAGTTGCTTGCCCCTTAGGAACCGAAGTCCATGTGAAATTTCCAATCGGCTCTTCCTTGCAAGTCAGTTCCAAATTTGCTGGCTTAAGACTTGGAAGAGTTTGATCCTTATAACTGGCGGGGCACTTGGCTTCTTCAGTTACGTTAAGGAGAACCTTCGGGGCGGGGTGAAAAAAAGCTGAGGTGTAGTTTCCAGAACCAAGGCAGGATATTTCTAATGTAAGTTCTTCATTTTTACTTCCCTTGTAAGAAACATAGCCGTATCCATTGATCCTATCGAAACCACTTGGGAGCAAACCAGCAACATTGTAAGAAGTCGAAACTCCTGGACCGTAAGCTTTATTTTTCACATCAATTCCCTGACTATTCAAAATCTTTGCCACACAACTATCCAAACGCTTATTGACCCCAAAACTTATTGCGGTTTCACTCGCGAAGTATCCATCATCTTGGAAGATCATAGAATTTTCTACATTTTCAATTCTGGGGAAGCCAACTCTGATTTCTCCAGGAGTTGTTAAATCAAATTTTTCAGGAAGCGAATTCTGAATGTTCAATTTATTTATAGGAGCTTGGAGAGCCTTTACTGTTGGAGTATAAACATTTTCTTTGAGTGCCCATTCGATTGCATAGCTTTGAATTGGATACCCTGAACATCCGAATGTGAAACTGAGAGGTAAGTTCCCTTTCGAGGAGAGATCTACAGGGATGAGGTACTCCTTCTTCTGTCTATAGAACACTCCTTCATAACTATCGGCAATTCCCCAAGAGTAAACAAGGAAACTCGCGCAGTGGCCGAGATACACATCCTCTACCAATTCAAGCCGTAATTTTGATTCGGCTTCAATCGAACTCTTCAGCGTCAACCTATTTACAGGATTCTGTTTTGGTATTTCCTTGTCAACTACTGCTGGCCTCTCTTCTTTGTTCGCCCCAGTTTGAGTCCAAATGAGCGATTTTCCAACCTTCTTACATACGAGTTTTACAGAGTTTAAGACCTTAACCGCACCGTTCTTACTGCAGGTTGATCCCGATGATTTTTGTACCGCATTCGATGGTGACGTCAATCCAGAGACAAGTGACAGAGCGAGGAATGTGGTGAGAACAATTCTTTTCATATCAAATCACAGCCGCTTAGCGCTGCTTCTTCCTTACATTCATTCCTATTTGGCGTACAAATTTGCGTGGAGCAATTGAAATGATTGCAATAAGCAGTTTGTATTGCCAACCAGGAATGCTTACTGGTTTGTTTGCTTGAGCATCTTTCCATGACTGTGCGACTAAATCATCTGAGTTGAGCCACATAAAACTTGGAAGGCCCTTCATCTTCATGCGACCGCGTTGATGAAATTCTGTTCGAGTAAATCCTGGGCATAGCGCTGAAACTTTCACTCCAGTGCCAGCTAGTTCTGTATGTAGAGATTCAGAGAGCACTGTCAGATAAGACTTAGATGCGCTATATGTGCCACCAGCAATAAAGCTCGCAACCGATGAAACATTAATAATTGTTCCTGATTTGCGTTCCTTCATCTTTGGAATCGCAACGTGCATAAGACGCATCGGAGTCCGGACCAAGACATCAAGCAACTCTTGTTCTACATCGAGCTGACTGACAGAGAATGCCTTATTAATGCCAAATCCAGCATTGTTAATCAGAACTTCGATATCAAATTCACGCAGATAATCTTCAACAGATTTACATCCAGCATCTGTTGAAAGATCTGCTGGAAGTACAAATGTCTGCACACCATACTTCTCACGCAAAGATGCGGCTCGCTCATGTAAACGAGCCTCATCTCGCGCAACGAGAGCGATGTTGTATCCCTTAGAGGCAAGCAAGCGGGTGAAACTTTCACCAATTCCGACAGTTGCACCCGTTACTAACGCCCACTGAGCCAATTAAATCTCGATTCCTTTTGTATCTTCTTCACGTATGTGCCAAGAAGATCCGTACTCCTCAATTAAATCAAGGAAAGGCTTTGCTGTGAACCACTCTGGACCTGAAATACCTTCGGGCTTCCAAGTTCCGTTGGCGATGAGTTCCATTGCAATAAGCGGATTGATAGCTGTTTGCCACACAACTGCTTGATTGCCATAGTTTTCCATCGACCATTTGTTATCTACTACGTTGTAGATATAAACAGCACGTGGTTTACCCGATTTATCTAGACCTTTTACAAGAGTTCCTGCACATGTTTTTCCATGCATAAGATCACCGATTGTGGCTGGGTCAGGCAAGATAGAGGCAAGCAAGTCACGGGGAGAAATTTCCACATTTCCTACTTTTACTTTCTCTTTCTTATCCATTCCCAGCGTATGAATAGTTTTGAGTGTCTCGATAAATTGAGCACCTAATCCATACTTAAAGCGAACTTGCTTGGCTTTAACTTTCTGCGGAATCAACACAACTTCTTCGTGTTCAACGTTTACACATTCGACTGGCCCAATTCCTTCAGGGAAATCAAATGTTTCTAGTTCGCTAAAAGGTTCGGTTGTGTACCAACCACGACCTTCTTCAAAGATCAAAGGCGGGTTGAGACACTCTTCAATTGTTGTCCAAATAGAAAATGATGGGGCAAAATCAAAACCATCGACTGTTAAGTTCGATCCATCCATCACTGCTAAGTAATCGATGCGTGAGAAAAGTTCGTCCTGTGCATATCGAGCAAATACATCGCTCATACCAGGTTCAATTCCCATACCCACAACTGCGTAGATACCTGAATCTTTCCAATTCTTATCACGTGCAAATTGCTCGTCACCTAACTTCACGCCAGGTTTATTGAATGGGTCTTCTGGGTGTGGCTTTGAAAGAGACATTGCCATATCTATGTAATTAACTTTTTCTTCCTCGCACGCAAGAAAGATTGGCATTACGAAACGCGGATCTACCGCGTTCACGACAATATCGGGAGCTGCTTTACGAATGAGAGCGCGAATATCGTTCACATCAGAGGCATCCACCTCCTCCGCAGAGAATC
>WLPI01000066.1 GCA_009698845.1 Actinomycetota bacterium | reverse complement strand
TCGCGCATCTCAACTAAACCTTGAGTAAAGCTGCCTTTAACTATTTCATGAGGCCGCGGGCCAATCTCACTCTTACCAAGCCGCGATGCAAACACTGCAGCAACGAGGTAACCAAATGCAGCAAAGAGAATAATTACAGCATCTGCATCATCAGCTGTCGCAAGAAAATCTAATACTTTACGGATACCAAGACCAAGGCCTCCACCAAGCACAACCCACACAGAGCCGCCCGTAACAGCAAGAGCGTTTGCAGAAATTAATTCTTTAGGAGGTGTCATCAAGGGAATACCAGCAGAAAGCCCTGCGAGGATTAATCGATTAACACCAAATGCAACAAGCACAAAGACAGTGATTTCAACACCGGTGTAACCATTGAACATTAAGAGAGCAATGATTACGAGAGTGGTTGATCGAGTGATGTTTGAGAAAAATATTGCTCGCTGCCTCGAGAAACGGTCAAGAAGAGTTCCAACAAAAGGTCCAACAATCGAATACGGCAGCAAGACAACCGCGAAAGCAACCGCGGCGTTAACAGCGCTCGCTTGGCGCTCGGGAGAAAAAAGTACAAAAGAAGCTAGAGCGCTTTGGAAAATTCCATCGGTAACCTGGCCCGACCATCTGACTCGAAGCAAGCGTGAGAGTTTCGGGTCCCGTAATAATTGCCAGAAGCTCATATAGGAAGCGTAGTTAATGAAAGGGGATTATTCTTCTCTTATTATGCAAACGCGACGTGGGTTCATCGACTATTCACTTGATAAGAAGGTGACGCTGCTGGCTCTCTTTCGTGGTGTCGTCGATGCATGCGATGCCGACCCGTATTTGATGCGAGCTGCTAAGTACCATGGAGAGAAAGCGGGCAGAAATTGCCCAGTGTGCAAGAAAGATTCACTAGTAGAGCTTCGGTACACCTTTGGTGATCAACTCGGTCAGTTTTCTGGGCGCATAAAAAACGGTGCCGAGTTAGAAGAGATGGAGAATGAATTCGGAGAATTCTCTGTCTATGTTGTGGAAGTCTGCAGAGAATGTTCTTGGAATCATCTCTGCTCTACCTACTTATTAGGTGATGGGCGCGAGCGTAAAGCGCCTCGTCGACAGCGCACACTAGAGGACGAAGACTTCGCTTCACTCAAGTGAGCATCTTTACCCAGTAATCTAGTGAAATGATTAAAACCAAATTAATCCGACTGGGAATCTTCCTGGCTGGCTTTGGTTTTGTCGCAGGTGCGACGCTGTTCGCGATTGCATGGTTTACGGTTTCAATCCCTGATCCAAATGCATATGTAAATAGTCAATCGACAATTATTCAATATTCAAATGGAACTGAAATCGGTCGCGTAGGTACGCAGAATCGCCAAATTTTGCCTCTGGCAAAAATCCCAATGCGCCTTCGATACGCAGTCATGGCTGCAGAAGATCGAAACTATTATGCAAATAGAGCCTTTAGCCCTACTGGTATAGCGCGAGCGATTTTTAACAATGTTAAGTCAGGTTCGCTCAACAGCGAAGGTGGATCGACAATTACTCAGCAGTATGCAAAAACTGCATTCTTAACGCCGAGCCGAACTGTTCAGCGAAAAATAAAAGAATTAGTGATTTCACTTAAACTTGAGAATGCGCTCACTAAAGATCAAATCCTCGAGAACTATCTCAATACTATTTACTTTGGTCGCGGCTCGTATGGCGTACAAACAGCGGCGCAACAATATTTCAATAGAAATGTAAACCAATTGAGTATCGCTCAAGCAGCAGTAATAGCCAGCATTTTGCGCTCTCCTGGATTTTACGATCCATCTCTTTCAAAAGAGAATCAGAAGCGACTTGAAAATCGATTTGCGTATGTGATTCAAGGAATGCTGGATAAGAATTGGATAACTGAAGCAGAAGCAAAAGCTGCAAAGTTGCCTGTAGTGGTACCACGCACAACTTCTGGAAGCCTCAGTGGACCCAAGGGTTACATCATTGATGCCGTGCAGAAGGAGCTTGGAAAACTTGGATTTACGCAAGAGCAATTACTTGTGGGCGGATATGTCATAAAAACAACCCTTGACGCAAAAGCACAACAATCTGCAGTAGACGCGGTAAACAAGTTAACTCCAAAGAAAGCACCAGAGAATTTACACACTGCACTTGTTGCAATTCGACCAGGTACGGGCGAAATTATTGCAATGTATGGCGGTAAAGATTATGTGGTTCGCCAACTCAACGATGCAACGCAATCAATTGCACTAGCAGGCTCTACTTTTAAGCCATTTGCAATCATCGCTGGGCTAGAGGCAGGAATTCCGCTGACATCAATGTGGAATGGAGATTCACCGCAGACTTTTGATGATCTGGGTAAACCTTACGAAGTTTCCAACTACGGAAATGAAGGCTGGGGACAAGTCGACCTCATGACTGCGACTCAGCATTCGATAAACACTGTCTTCGTTCCTCTTGGCATGAAAGCAGGGATGGATAAAGTCGTAGATGCAGCTCGTCGTGCCGGAATTCCTGAGAGCGTTGCAATGATTGCAACTCCTTCTGTTGTACTCGGTGTAGCAAGTCCGCGTGTTATTGATGTTGCGAATTCTTACGCAACGTTTGCGGCGCAAGGGATTTACTCAAAGCCGTACATGGTTGCTTCTGTGACAGGGCCTAATAAAGGTGTGCTTTATCAAGGTAAGCCACAAACTCAACAAGTGTTCGCACCGGATGTCATGGCTGATCTCACCTATGCCCTAAAGAGTGTTGTTAATGGTGGAACAGGTGGCGCAGCTCTCGCACTAGGCCGACCAGTTGCAGGAAAAACAGGAACTTCCCAATCAAATGCATCTGCATGGTTTAGCGCATATACGCCACAACTTGCAGCAGCGGTCGCCTTATTCCGCGACAGTGCATCAGAATCTCTTAACGGTATTGGCGGGCTGACATCTGTAACTGGTGGAACATTCCCAGCAAGAATTTGGACTGCATTTATGAAGGGTGCTCTCAAAGGCGAACCAGAGATGAATTTTCCTGCGCCTGCAAATATTGGTGGCTTAGATCCTGTTGTTATGACAAGTGGTGGTCAACAGAGCAGGAAGAAGAAGTAGTTCTATGGCGCGCGTAAGCGTTCGCATCGTTGTACTACTTGCAGTTCTCACATCATTACTTAGTTTTGCAAAATTCAATTATTGCCAAACCGATGGATGGCAATCTCCTGGGCAATATGTTCATGCATGTTATTCAGATATACCTGCTCTCTACGGAGAAAGATCACTTGATTCGGGCGCATGGGCATATAGCAGCGCAGAGAATTCGGTCGAATATCCGGTTGTGCAAGGAAGTGTTATGTGGCTAACTGCCAAAGTATTTCCTCAGGGCATAGACAGTTACTATTTTGGTAACATTTTTCTCTTGGCACTTCTCTTCATTTTCATTTCTCTTATTGTTTTCAGAATAAAACCTGAATTTTCGTATCTATTTCCTCTTGCGCCAGCTGCAGTTGCTTCGCTCAACATAAATTGGGATTTATGGGCGATTGCAACAATGATGCTTGCAATCTATTACTTCGATAAGAAACGTGAAGTAGCCAGCGCGGTACTACTTGGTATATCTATAGCAACTAAGTTCTTACCAATTTTTCTCTTACTTCCCATCGCACTAATCTTCTTTAGGCGAGAAAAGATCTCCGAATTCTTCCGCTATGCAATCATTTCTCTACTCACATTTGCAGCGATCAATCTTCCGGTTGCTCTAACAACACCAGAGGGATGGTGGCGTTTCTATTCACTGAACCTGAATCGAGGATCTGATTGGGGATCCATCTGGTATGCACTTTCACAACTAGGTGTTGATTTCACGCACCAAAATTATTTATCGGTTCTGTGTCTACTTATTGGTTTAACCGCGCTCACAATCTATTTGTTACAGCTAACAAATCCACCAACACTTGCACATACTGCAATTTTTGTTTTTATCATCGTGATGGCGGTAAGTAAGGTGTACTCACCGCAATATGTATTGTGGCTAACACCCTTGGCAGTAATTGCACTAATCGACAAGAAAGATCTTGGAATATTCTGGTTCTGGCAAGGGTGCGAACTTCTTTACCACTTTGCAATCTGGCAACATCTGGCGACTGTTACTGGAGCAAAATATGGATTGCCTGTATTTGCGTATGCGGTAATCACATTGATTCGCATCGGGGCCTCACTCTGGCTCTTGGTCCGCCTGGCCGCCCGCCATAAAAAATCCCGCGTATTTCCGAGCGAATTTCTCTTATCTACAGGCGAGAGTTACCCTTAGCGTCCTGATTCGTGCCGCCCACCGGGTTGTATGAATCGGGAGAATTAACCCTCCTGTCACGGAAATGCCGTGGCCGTCTTAGTCCAAAGGAGGTCGGGTTAACGCATGCGTC
>WLPI01000065.1 GCA_009698845.1 Actinomycetota bacterium | reverse complement strand
TACAGATCAGACCTCTAGAACCTGACGGCGGTTATATGTACCGCATGTTGGGCATGCAACGTGGTTCAGCTTTGGTTGCTGGCACTGTGGGCATGTTGAGAGAGCTGCTGCAGTTGTTTTCCACATGCTACGACGTGAACGTGTCTTCGAACGAGACATCTTTCGCTTTGGTACTGGCACGGTAATCGTCCTTAATCTTTTAGGCTGCGTTGGAGCTACAAATATCAATTTGCTGCTGCGATGGTGCTAAGTATCGCCTATTTCTCAGAATTGCCAAAATCCACGCTGCCAAGGGCTGACCACCTGGCATCAACCACCTGATGGGCATGGTCTTGCGGAAGGCTCGCCCACTTCTCCCCGCACTCAGGGCAGAGGCCAAGGCAATCCTGCGAACAGAGCGGGTTCACTGGAAGCGTCAAGATGATGGCATCAATGATCGGAATTTCAAGATTGAGCAGGTCGCCCTCCATCTGAAGTTCATCATCTGCATCAACATCAATATCTTCATCTTCGCGACGTTTCTTACGACCCTTTTCATTAGTTGGCTCATAACGATAAAGTTCTTGAATCTTGCGTTCAACCACAACTTCTACAGGGTCTAAACAGCGGATGCATTCACCATGTGCAACAGCATAAATTTCAGCGCTGACGAGAACTCCTTGGGTAACTGATTCCAGGCGCGCATCAACCTCAATGACATCGCCCTCGGGCACAGCAATCAGAGGAACTCCGATGCGAGCGTTAGTCTCGATATCTAGTTGATATTCCTTCATCTCCCCAGCGCGGCGAGGCAGCTCGTAAGTATTAAGAAGAAAGGGATGTGAATTCTTGGTCATCCGTTAACTAGCGATCTGTATTGAGCTGTGACAAGACATCTTTATCGTCAGCGCCTTCAAGACGCTCACGACCCCGTGCCACTGCATCCATCGTTTTGTTCAGAATTACTTCAAGCGTTGCAAGGCGGCCGTCGATATACGCCTCTACTTCGCGGCGCTCATCTTCAACTACATCGCGTGCTTCATCAAGAATGCGCTGCGCCTCATCGCGTGCTGCCTGCACAATAGATGTTTGCTCAATCATGCGCGAAACATCTTCACGAGCAGTTGCAATCATGGCTTCGGCGCTATTGCGACCCTCTTCGATAATTCTCTCTTTTTCTGCAAGAAGGGTCTCGGCTTTAAAGAGATCGGCAGGTAAATTCTCGCGCGCTCCTTCCAGAATTTCCAACATTTCGCCACGATGTACAACACATGATGCTGACAGTGGAACCCCGCGCGCCTCTTCCACAACTGTGATGGCGGTGTTTAACTTTTCAATTGAATCCATTGTCATTCTGATACTCCTACTCGTGCTTGTAGAGCTTTATTGACATTCGGTGGAACCATAGATGAAACATCGCCACCAAAGTGGGCAAGTTCCTTTACGATGGATGAAGATAAAAATGAGTGTGTTGGAGATGTCGCCATAAACATAGTTTCAACACCCGATGCCTGGATATGTACTTGTGCCATCTGTAGTTCGTAATCGAAGTCTGTAACTGCTCGGAGTCCTTTGACAATTGCCTGCACAGAATTCTTCTTGCAATACTCAACGAGCAGCCCATCGCCTGAATCCACTCGAACGTTTTTAAACTTCTTGATGTTCTCTTCAATCATTTCCATACGCTCTTGAATAGTAAACAGCCCAGACTTCTTGCGGTTTACGAATACAGCGACAATGACTTCATCGAATTGGCTACTGGCACGTTCAATGATGTCAAGGTGACCGAAAGTGATTGGATCAAAGGATCCAGGGCACACAGCGCGTTTCATGGTGCAAACGCTAGCAATGATTCGATTTGTTATCCATTTTCCACTTCGCTCAGCGTGGGATATCCATAGAAAATAGTTGCTTGGCCATAGATTTTTTCACGTAATTGCTCTAGCCCATCTGGCCACGAAATTTCCTTTACTCTGCTATTTCTCTCAACAGCTACAAGTGCCTGCGGGTGAAGAAATCCCCCATTAACGAGTTGAATCAAGTTCTCCAAAACATCAATTTCTTCAACATCGTATGGCGGATCAATATAAATAAAGTGGTACTGCATTTGAGCTTTATCTTGCAAAAATCTGTGCACAGACATTGCATACAAATGAAAATTCCCTGGGCATTGTGCCGACTTTAACTTTTCATAGTTAGCTTCAATAGCACGCGCTGCCGGCTCATCTTTTTCAACTGCATGGACAATTGCTGCGCCTCGAGAAAGTGCCTCAAGCGCGATTGCACCTGTCCCTGCGTATAAGTCCAATACATGAAGCCCATCAAGATCTCCGAATTCGGATGCGAGAGTTGAAAAGAGAGCTTCGCGTGCACGATCAGAAGTTGGACGAGTCGCACTTGCTACAGCATCGATAGATCGACCTTTTGCACGTCCTGCGATAATTCTCATGGCTTTAACTCCTGTTATGACTTATCAATAAAATCTGCTGCCGCATCTGCCTGAATCTTCTCTAGCTCAGATTGTAGAAGTGCGTACTTGTGAATTCCTTCTTCAAGGATAGTCGATGCATCATCTCGCGCTTGCTCAATCATAGATTCATCACGCAATACCCGGAGCAATCTCAAATGTGAACGAGATCCAGACTGACTTGCACCTAAGACGTCACCCTCTCGACGTTGCTCAAGATCAATTCTCGATAACTCAAATCCATCCACTGTTTTTGATACGGCTTCTAGTCTTTCACGTGCCGGAGTTTCTACGATTGCCGAACTCACTAAAAGACATAATCCTGGTGACGTGCCACGTCCTACGCGCCCGCGTAGCTGATGAAGTTGGGAGACACCGAATCTGTCAGCATCCATAATCACCATAACTGTCGCGTTAGGAACATCAACGCCTACTTCAATAACAGTTGTTGAAACCAGAACATCAATCTCATTGTTTGCAAATGCCTTCATAGTTGCATCTTTTACATCAGCACTTTGTTTTCCGTGCAATGGAGCAACTCGAAGCCCTTTAAGGGCACCCGACTGAAGCTCGGGGCCAAGTTCCTCAACAGATGCGAGGGTTGACGATGGTTCACCCATAAGAAAATCAATATCTGCATCTTCAGATGTCCCCGCTGCAATACGAGGTGCCACAACGTATGCCTGATGTCCTTGCTCAACTTCCTCCCTAATGCGTTGCCAAGCCCTTTCTAGGTAGCCAGGTTTTTCTAGCACTGGAATTACATGCGTTGTAATTGGTTGTCTTCCTAACGGGAGTTCGCGTAGCGTTGAAACATCCAAATCCCCGAAGACTGTCATTGCCACTGTGCGCGGAATCGGTGTTGCTGTCATTACAAGTAAATGTGGTGGAGTAACTGCTTTACTTTTAAGTGCATCGCGTTGTTCAACGCCAAAGCGATGTTGCTCATCTACGACTATTAATCCAAGGTCGCTAAAGTCAACACTTTCGCCAAGTAGGGCGTGCGTACCAATAACAATTCCAGCTGCTCCAGATGCTGCAAGTGCAAGAGCTTCTTTTCGTGCTGCCGCACTCTGAGATCCTGTAATCAGTGTTACCTGCGTAGCTTTATCTGATCCACCCAGCATTCCACCATGTGAAAGGGAGCCAAGTAACTTTTCAATTGTTCGCAAATGCTGAGCAGCCAGAACTTCTGTCGGCGCCAAGAGCGCTGCTTGGCCACCGTTATCTACCACCGTAAGCATTGCGCGAAGTGCGACGATGGTTTTTCCAGAACCAACTTCGCCTTGCAGCAATCTGTTCATGGGGTGAGGTTGCGCCATATCTAATTCAATTTCAGCCGAAACTTCTCTCTGGCCTGCCGTAAGTTCGAATGGGAGTGACTTATCAAATTCTGACAAGAGGCCATTGGTTTTCACGGGCCGTGCAACAGCATCAAGTCCCTTTAGCTCTTTTCGCCGAGTGAGTAAGAGCAGCTGCAGCAAGAACGCTTCGTCAAAGGTAAGTCGTTGTCTCGCCTTTTCTGCAGAGTCCAAATCAACAGGATTATGAAGTTGCGCCAGCGCCTGGTGAAGTGTCGGATAGCCATATTTTTCTCGAATGTGTTCGGGGAGAAAATCTGGAACTTCATCCAATGAGCCAATCGCTAGCTCTATACATTGAGAAATTTTCCAGGAAGGTAACTTAGAACTTGCTGGATACATCGGTAGGTACTTGCCGGCAAATCCTTCTACCGCTGCATCTACATCATTGCCATCGGCAATCAATTCATAATCAGGATGCGAAAGCTGCCTCTTGCTATTGAAGACTCCCACTTTGCCTGCAAACAATCCCTGTTTTCCAACCTTAAGGTCTTTCTCGCGCCAAGCCTGATTAAAGAAAGTGAGCGATAACTTTGCAGTTCCGTCTGTAACGATTACTTCTAGGATATTTCCTTTTCTTCCCTGAAGTCGCCTGCTATTTGCACTAAAAATTTCGGCGAGAATTGTTACTTCATCACCCTCGTTTAATTCGGAAATATTCGAGAGTTCGCCGCGAACCAAGTAGCGCCGTGGATAGTGATGGAGTAAATCACCAACAGTGTGATAGCCGAATAGATCCTTTAAAACCTTGGTCGTACGATCGCCTAAAACTCCAACAAGTTTAGAGTCGAGGCTAGTCATGCCTGAATTCTCTCGTGATAACTACTGTTCTACCGGAATTAACCCACCCCGTAACGGTGAAGATGTTTCTGATTTTCTATGCGTAAAAGCGTGAGAGTTAGGACCGTATTTGGCGGATTCGCCCTAAGCCACCCACTCTTGATACCCTTTCGCCCTGTTCGAATTGGCAATCCAGTTTGAAAGAATTCAGGTAAAGATCAATCTAGAAGGAGAACCACCCATGGCATCTTCATGCGACATCTGTGGCAAAGGACCAAGCTTTGGCAATAACGTTTCACACTCACAGGTGAAGACACGTCGTCGTTGGAATCCAAATATCCAGCGTGTAAAGACACTTGTTGCTGGTGCATCAAAGCGTCAGAACGTTTGTACTTCATGCCTT
>WLPI01000064.1 GCA_009698845.1 Actinomycetota bacterium | reverse complement strand
TTGGCAGTAGTAAAAGCTGATGCATATGGTCACGGATTAATCCCTGTCGCACAGGCAGCCCTTGCTGCGGGAGCAGATTATCTAGGAGTAGCACTTCTTGAAGAAGCAATAACTTTGCGCGAAGCCGGAATCAATGCGCCGGTCTTGGCGTGGCTTGTACAGCCAGGTTCTGACTTTACGCGAGCAATCGAATTAGATATCGAGATCGCAGTAGCGTCGCTGAAAGCACTACAAGAAATCTCAGATGCATCAACATCAAAAAAAGCACGGGTGCACTTAGAAGTTGATACAGGGATGAGCCGTGGTGGATTCCTATCAGAATGGGAAAATCTCACCGCGAAGCATCTAGTTGGTGTTGATGTTGTAGGGATTTATTCGCACTTTGCTCGTGCAGATGAACCTGAAGAGAAGCAGAACCAAGAACAACTAGAGCGCTTTAACGCGATGGTTGAGAAAGTGCATTCTTTCGGATTCACCAAGGTAATTCGCCATCTTTCTAATTCAGCTGCAACTTTAAAAAACCACTCTGCCGCTTTCGATATGGTGCGGACCGGAATCGCAATGTATGGACTCTCACCTGATGTAAAGACTCTTGGCACTTCACTATCACTCGGATTACGACCAGCTATGCAATTGCGTGCCGCTCTCTATCTTGTCAAAGATGTACCAGCTGGCACTCCTGTTGGTTATGGAGCAACTGAGTCCACTGTGACTGATACTCGATTAGGTGTTGTAGCAATGGGTTATGCAGATGGAATTCCTCGCATTGCACGTGCGGCTGGTATCTGGGTTGCTGGAAAACGTGCGCCAATAATTGGTCGGGTTTCTATGGATCAATTCGTGGTGGACCTTGGGGCAGCATCAACTGCTCAGTCAGGGGATTGGGTCACAGTTTTCGGCAACGGCTCACATGGCGAATACACCGCTGATGACTGGGGAGCAGCATCACATTCAATTAATTATGAGATTGTTACTCGAATTGGCCCTCGTGTGCCTAGAATTTACGCGCCCCATGTCTACTAAGAATTTTTCAGGTACAGAGAGTCGGAGGTTTTCGTGAGCGAATTAGCTAGCCTCTCTATTTCTAACCTCACTGTTAAATTCGGTGGACTCGTCGCACTCGATGATGTTTTTCTTAAAGTGGCACCCAACACGATTGTTGGATTAATCGGTCCAAATGGTGCAGGCAAGACCACAATTTTTAATTCGATTTCAGGATTAGTCACACCAGCGTCTGGCGAAATTTCAATTCATGGCAAAAAAATGAAATGGCCTGCAAGTCATCAACTGGCAGAATTTGGAATCAGTCGCACCCTTCAAGGTGTTGGACTCTTCAGCGGATTAAGTGTGCTTGAAAACGTCATGATGGGTGCCGACATAACAAGTGGAACAAATTTTTTCAAAGACTTGTTTGGTGCATCAGGAAAAGCCGAATCAAAACTTCGCCGAAGAGCACTCGATGCACTGGCGTGGGCCGGTGCCTTGGATATGGCAGAGAAGATGCCAGGAGACCTTACATATCCCCAGACTAAGAGAGTCTCAGTTGCTCGAGCACTTGTTTCTCAGCCAAAAATTCTTTTGCTGGATGAACCCGCAGCTGGCCTAGGGCAAGATGACATAGATAAGTTTGCAGCACTTCTTAAACAATTAAAGCAACGTTGCGCAATTATTATTGTTGAGCACCATGTCGATTTTATTGGTTCAATTTCAGATCAAGTGTATGTACTTAATTTCGGTAAAGTTATATCAAGCGGAACCTTTGATCATGTAAAGAGAGATCCCGCAGTTCTTGCTGCCTACCTCGGAACCTCTACTCAGACTGGCTCTGAAAAGCTTGGTGGTGACCATGCTTAAGGTTGAAAATTTAGTTACTAAATTTGGATCTGTTATCGCCCTTGATGGGGTTTCACTGAGCGCTCAAGCTTCGAAGATCACAACAGTTATTGGAGCCAACGGCGCCGGCAAAAGCACATTGTTACGGACAATTTCTGGCCTAGAACATCCCGCGCAAGGAATAATCACATGGCAAGGCGAGTCAATCATTGCCAAACGTCCCGAAGATATTGTTCGAATGGGAATCGCACACGTCCCTGAAGGCCATGCAGTGATTTCAGAACTCAGTGTTGAAGAAAATATCGCAATGGGATCACTCTTTAGGCGAAGAAAGTTTAAATCTGATGTGCAGGTTGCACTGGATGAGGCATACCAACTTTTCCCTCGCTTACTTGAACGTCGTAAGCAATTGGCTGGAACACTTTCTGGTGGAGAGCGGCAGATGCTTGCAATAAGTAGAGCCCTTGTTTCAAGGCCTCAGTTATTGCTTTTAGACGAACCCTCACTCGGCCTCGCACCTCTTGTGGTCGAACAAATCATTGACTCTGTAAATATCCTCTGTCGCACAACTGGTTTAACAGTTCTGCTGGTGGAACAAAATGCAAATACCGCACTTGGTGTTGCAGACCATGGGGTACTTCTCTCTCTTGGCAAAGTTGTAGCCGATCGACCTGCAGCCGAACTCAAAGCAGATGCGGCACTTCGCGCTGCTTATTTGGGGTATTAATCATGGATACATTCCTTTCAGCAATCTTTTCAGGCACATCTCGAGGAGCAATTTTTGCACTCGTTGCACTTGGATTAGTCCTCGTCTGGCGTGGAGCAGGAATCGTTAACTTCGCTCAAATGGGCCAAGCTATGTTCACTACCTATATCGCCTCAACCCTGATCGCCAATGGCAATAGTTATTGGATTGGTTTTGTCGTTGCACTTGTATCGGGTGCAGCACTTGGATCAATTTTAGATGTTTTAGTAATGAGACCGCTCTCCAATAAGAAAAAGACTGAGCTCTTAAGTAGTGATTCAATGCGCGCAGCAATTCCTGTTATTGCATCACTGGGAATTCTTGGTGTACTTCAAGCCCTTGCCGGAATAATTTGGGCAGCTGAAGAGCGTGGATTTCCGGCTCCTGCTAAGCAAGAGGGTTTCACCGTTGCTGGCAATGTGATGCCATTTACCGCATTCGATGTTTTCGTTATCACTTGTGTGGCTATAACACTGATTCTCACATCTTTATTCTTTAAGAGAACCGGCATGGGTCTTGCAATGCGTGCAACCGCGCTTAATCAAGAGGTAGCAAAACTCAGTGGAATTCGCACAAATAGAACGAGAACCTTGAGCTGGGCAATTTCAGGAGCAGCATCCTCACTCGCAGGTCTCTTACTTACACCTTCATCCAATCTCTCTCCCAATACTTTGGATCTCGCTCTCTTCATCGGATTTACGGCAGCAGTAGTTGGCGGGCTCGATAGTCCAGTTGGCGCAGTGCTTGGCGGATTTATTCTGGGAATGGTGATTTCGTTTGTGACTTTTTATGACACCCCAGAGGATGTCTTCTTGGCCATTCTTGCAGTGCTATTGCTTTCATTAATCATCAGGCCTCACGGAATTCTGGGATCAAAGGATGTGCGTCGTGTCTAAACTCAAAGCACATTCAACGGCTCGCAAAAGTTTGATTCGCACTCTAATTTTCGTGATTGTTATCTTGTTCCTGGGGTCACGATTTGATGCATACAATCAGGGTCAGTTATCTGTTGTGTTAATTCTTTTCATCGGAGTTCTATCGGTAACGATTCTCACTGGAATTTCGGGTCAGCTCTCTCTCGGCCAGGGCGCTCTCATGGCAGTCGGTGGTTACTGCACAGCGCTATTGATGACAAATTACAAGCTGTCGTTGTGGATTGCGATTCCAGTTTCGATAATTGGTGCAGCCATCGCAGGTTTACTTCTAGGCGTTGCAGCAGCTCGCCTGAGTGGTCCATATCTTGCAGGAACTACTTTGGTGGTTGCACTCGCGATTCCAACGCTAGCTAATCGATTTTTCTCAGTCTTTAAAGGTGATGAAGGTTTGCCGGTAGATGTCGGGTATTCGCCAAAATGGTTCTCAAATACTTTTGGCGAACCAACGTATGAGCAATGGCAACTTTATGTAGCACTTCCATTCGCCGCAATTGCACTCTTCTTTGCATCCAATATTCTTTTGTCACGTTCAGGTCGCATGTGGCGCTCAATTCGAGATCACGAAAGTGCGGCATCGCTGTGTGGAGTTAATTTCTCACGACAGAAGATTTTTGTATTCGTTGTCTCAGCATCCTTTGCAGGATTATCTGGGGCGCTCTATGGTCTTCGTGGCCTTGTTGGTCCTAGCGTTTATCCAGTTTCACTCTCACTCACTCTTCTGACCGCTGCTGTGTTAGGTGGAATTCGAAGTATTTCTGGTGCATTTATTGGAACAATCATCATTGTTTTCTTGCCAGATTGGATTGATTTGGTGATTGACAACTTCGAGTTAAGCGAACAGGTCTCTAACTACATGCCAGCATTGATTTCCAGCGTGCTCCTTATTCTGACTGTGGTCATCAACCCTGCAGGGGTCGCCGGAACTAAGTTACATAAACATAAGTAACTCTATAAATAATCGTTATAAAGGCACCCTTACTCCTTGGTATCACCTGCCCCAACACGCGAGTTTTCGCGCTTCCCGTTCACTTTTTGTTCGGGTTCTGTTAACGTAACGGCGTTCTGGCCCACCTCTGGGCTGGTGGCAATGAAGCGGCAGACGCGGCTTGATTGCAATTACGGCAAAGAGAAAGAGTGAATGCAGTGAAAAATCGTGCATCTCTGTCCCGATCACCTCGTAAATCCCTTGCAACTGCTGCGGCAGTTCTTGCTGGCGCTTTAGCGTTCACAGCACTGCCTGCACAAGGCGCAAGCACACCAGGTGTAAGCGACACTGAAATTGTTTTAGGAATGCAGCTGCCTCAGACAGGTCCAGCGAGCCCAGGCTATAACAAGGTAGATGACGCAATGCGCGCCTACTTCGATTATGTAAATTCAAAGGGTGGCGTAAACGGCCGCAAGATAACTTTGATTGCTTATGATGATGAGTACAAGGCGGGTAAAACTGTTACTTCTGCCTCCAAACTAATCACTAAGGATAAAGTTTTTGCAATGGTCGGTTCAGTTGGAACACAGACTCACATCTCTGTTATCAAGGACATCAACCGTCGTGGAATTCCTGATTTATTCGTAAACAGCGGATATAGCGGTTTCTACACAGATCCTAAGAAGTACCCAACCACTTTCGGCGCCCTCGGTACATACGTTGTCGAGGCAAAGATCCTTGGAAAGTACATCAAGGAAAACATGGCCGATAAGACTCTAGGTATCTTGCGTCAGACAGATGACTTCGGTCGAAATACTCTTGCAGGCCTAAATACTGCAGGCCTCACATTTACACCCGATAAGACTGATGCAAAGTTTATTGCAGGAGCACAAGCGGTTCCTGGGGCACTTGATGCTCAGATGAAGCAACTACAAGATAACAAAGTCGACGTTGTAATAGTCGGCGCTACTGCTTCAGCATTTGCTGCTGCTGTTGGTTCAGCGCTCAAGATTGGTTACAGACCGCAATATGTAGTTATCTCAGTTGGCTCTGATGCAACAACATTCCAGACAATTCTTGGTGCGCGTGGTACTGCTCCTGCAGTATCAGCAGCACTCTTGGCCGGAACAATCTCTGCATCTCACGCTCCATCACCAGGTGAAGCTGATGACGAATTCGTTAAGGCATTTAAGAAGATCAACGATGAATTCAATAAAGGTCCAGCCGCAGGCAAGGTGTGGGATAACAACGTTCTGCAAGGTATGAACATCGGTTATCTCACTACTGCAGCTCTTCAGGGTGCTGGTAAGAACCTGACACGCCCAGGAATCATCAAGTTCATCGAAAACAATGCATCGAAGCTATCAAGTGCGGGACTATCTCCACTTGGATATTCTGCAAAGACCCACGAAGCTTTCACCGGCTTCTGGATCGGTAAGTACGATGCAACATCAGTTCTCAAGCCAATCGA
>WLPI01000063.1 GCA_009698845.1 Actinomycetota bacterium | reverse complement strand
TGCCCGTCGCACAGCAACCGCTTGCACTTATCGGAGTGATTTTCTTTATTGCAATTGGTGTCTTGCTAGCTTTCGTCGCTAGCGAATACCAACTCCAAGGTTTGATTCAATCTTTTGCATTTACGATAACGGGCACATTGATGATTGCCTACCTTGCAAGTGGCTCCCTGATTACAGCTGAGATGGGAACCATCGGAGTCTCAATCTGGAAATTTACACTGTCACTTTTTGTTGAAATTGGAATTGGATTATTAGCAACGACACTAATTCTCAATCGGGTACGCAAGTGAAACGAGTTGTCATTCTTGCCTCGGGAAGCGGAACACTTGCCCAGGCAATATTTGATGCTCGAAATGATCAATTGATTGGCGCAGATATAGTTGCAGTTATCTCCGATAAGCCAGACGCAGAAGTGTTACACCGCGCCGAAGCTGCCCAGATTGAATCTTTTGTCATTCCAATGTTGCCAGAACGCACAGAGTGGGATCGTGAAATCGAGACGCTTATTGCCGCTCTCAAGCCAGACTTGGTTGTCAGTGCTGGATTCATGAGGCTGCTATCTGAAAAAGTTGTCAATCGATTTAAAATTATCAATAGCCATCCTTCATTACTTCCTCTTTATCCAGGTGCACATGCTGTTCGGGATGCACTCGCAGCAGGTGCTCGCGAGACTGGTAGCACCATTCATTGGGTTGATGCGGGACTTGATACAGGTCAGGTGATTGCACAAGAACGACTCGAAATTCTCGCCGAGGATACCGAGGAGTCCCTGCACGAACGCATTAAGATTCTGGAACGAGGTCTCATAGTTGCGACCATTGCTCAACTGCTTAGCAACCTGGAGAAGAATAATGGCTAGTCGTAAACCTATACGTCGCGCACTCGTTAGCGTGTATGACAAAGACCGCCTACTTGAACTTGGTAGATGTCTCGCAGATGCAGGGATAGAAATTCTTTCAACAGGATCTACTGCAAAGACTCTTCAAGGAGCCGGAATTGCAGTCACTGAAGTCAGTGCGTACACAGGTTTTCCTGAAATCATGGGTGGTCGCGTCAAAACACTTCACCCAAAGATTCACTCAGGGATTTTGGCAGATCAGAATAATCCCGAGCATCTGCAAGCAATCTCAGATTTGGATATCGCTCCCTTTGATTTAGTAGTTATTAATCTGTATCCATTTGCTTCAACGCTGGCATCGGGTGCTGATTTTGCTGAATGTATAGAACAAATTGATATCGGTGGTCCATCTATGTTGCGTGGGGCTGCTAAAAACCACGGTTCTGTTGCGGTTGTGTGCAAGGAATCGCAATACGATCACGTCATTGCATCTATAAATGCAGGCGGATTTACCGATGAAGAAAGAAAATTACTTGCACTTGAAGTGTTTAGAACAACTGCAGAGTACGACCTTACAATCGCAAGTTGGTTAGGTTCCACAGTCAACTCAGATATTGAATCACTCGATTGGCTTGGATTGATTTGGAAGCGTGAGAACTCTCTTCGCTACGGAGAAAATCCACATCAAAAGGCATCGATTTATCGTGGCGGCCCTCCAGGAATCGTGAACGCAGTTCAGTCACATGGAAAAGAGATGTCATTTAACAATTACACCGATGCAGATGCCGCCTGGAGATCAGCTCTGGATCACACCGAACCATGTGTTGCGATTATTAAACATGCAAACCCATGTGGAATCGCAGTCGGTAAAGACATTGCAGATGCATACGTAAAAGCACATCTCTGCGATCCAGTTTCTGCATTTGGTGGGGTAGTGGCAGCAAATCGCACAGTTACAGTTGCAATGGCTGAACCACTTTCACAGATATTTACAGAAGTGATTATCGCGCCAGATTTCGAACCCGCAGCACTTGAAATCTTGATGAAAAAACCTTCAATTAGAATTCTTACATGCGCAGTTTCCCGTATTTCACCGTTGGAACTTCGTCCAGTATCTGGTGGCGTTCTTGTGCAAGAAACTGATTTGATACATGCCGAAGGTGATAATCCAAAGAATTGGAAGCAAGTGACAGGTTCATCAGTGACAACAGAAGTTATGAAAGATCTGGAATTTGCATGGCGATCCGTGCGAGCAGTGAAAAGCAATGCAATTCTGTTGGCTAAAGATGGAGCGTCTATCGGAATCGGAATGGGTCAAGTAAACAGAGTGGATTCTGCAAAACTTGCAGTTGACCGTGCCGGTGATCGCGTTGCCGGAAGCGTTGCCGCATCTGATGCATTCTTTCCCTTTGCTGATGGTTTAGAGATTCTTGCTTCAGCCGGGGTGCGGGCGATTGTCCAACCCGGCGGCAGTGTTCGTGATGAAGAAGTCATTGCTGCGGCAGAGAAAGCCGGTGTAGCAATGTTCTTTACGGCAACTAGGCATTTCTCGCATGCATAACTGACCTAATAGGATGATGCCATGAGCGCACAGATACTTGATGGCAGAGCACTTGCTGCCTCAATTAAGGGCAATCTTGCGCAACGAACTGCAGTGCTCAAGGCGCGAGGAGTAACTCCTGGTCTTGGAACAATTCTCGTGGGCGATGATCCTGGATCTCATTCATATGTAAGCGGAAAACACCGTGATTGTCATGAAGTTGGAATCAATTCAATTCGTGTTGATTTGCCTGCAAGTGCATCGCAAGCTGATGTCTTAGCGGCACTTAAGGACCTTAACTCAGCAAAAGAATGTACTGGCTACATTGTGCAACTTCCATTGCCTAGAGAAATAAACACACAAGCAATTCTCGAAGCTATCGATCCTGTTAAAGATGCTGATGGATTACATCCATTGAATTTAGGTCGACTAGTTGCTGGTTACGATGCACCACTTCCATGTACTCCACGCGGAATTGTTGAGTTGATTAGCCATTACAAAATTTCACTTGCAGGAGCTGACGTAGTTGTAATTGGACGAGGACTAACAGTTGGTCGCCCACTCGGACTTCTTCTGTCCCGCAAGCAAGAAAATGCGACGGTGACGTTAACTCATACTGGCACTAAAGATTTAGCATCACATACACGGCGCGCAGATATTGTCATTGCAGCTATTGGGCAAGCACATTTCCTCAAGGCAGAAATGATTAAACCTGGCGCAGCGGTACTCGATGTTGGAATTTCACGTACGGACTCTGGCTTGGTTGGAGATATCGATCCAGGTGTCATGAACGTTGCATCTTTCGTTGCTCCAATGCCCGGCGGAGTCGGCCCAATGACTCGCGCCATGTTGCTCATGAATGTAGTTGATGCATGCGAGAGATAAGTAGCCTCCAACTTCGAATTGCTTATGCACTCATAGCTCTTGGCGTAGTTATGGGCATTGCGAGTTTTGTACGTACTGGCGCGCTACTTATCGCAGCGGGAACTGCAGTGATTTCCCTAGCTCGCTCGGGCAAGGGCAGATTTGAGCGCTATCTCCCGCTCACAATCGCAGTTGTACTCTTTGGGCTGGCAATTGCCCTCCCTAAGGGGTTGTAGAGTTCTCTCGACGTCAAGATAAACCAGAATCACACACCAGATCGACAAAAAGGATAGCCATGGCAAAGAAAGTCACCGTTGTAGGTGCAGGTTTCTACGGATCAACCACTGCTCTTCGTTTAGCTGAATACAACATCTTTGATGAAGTTGTGCTTACAGATATTCTCGAAGGAAAGCCAGAAGGATTGGCTCTTGATATGAATCAATCTCGTTCTATCGAAGGATTCGAGACAAAAATTATTGGTGCGACCACAACTCCTGAGGGCGCTGGGTATGAAAAGACAGCAAACTCTGATGTTGTTGTTATTACAGCAGGACTCCCTCGCAAGCCAGGCATGAGCCGGATGGATCTCATCGGAGTAAATGCCGGAATCGTTCGTGGAGTAGCAGAGAACATTGCAAAACACTCACCAAATGCAGTCATCATCGTAGTTTCAAATCCACTAGATGAAATGACAGCTCTTGCACAGCTTGCAACTAATTTTCCTAAGAATCGTGTGATGGGTCAGGCGGGAATGCTCGATACTGCTCGCTTTACAAACTTTGTTGCTGAAAAACTTGGAGTTCCAGTTTCTTCAGTGAAGACTCTTACTCTTGGTTCGCACGGCGACACAATGGTTCCGGTTCCAAGTCGATGCACAGTAAACGGTGCACCACTTTCAGATAAGTTATCTCAAATAGAGATTGATGAACTTGTTGATCGCACCCGTAACGGTGGAGCAGAAGTAGTCGCACTACTTAAGACTGGTTCTGCGTACTACGCGCCTTCTGCAGCAGCAGCTCGTATGGCAAAAGCTGTAATCGAAGATTCTGGTGAAGTCATGCCAGTGTGTGCTTGGGTCGATGGCGAATACGGAATTTCTGGTGTGTATCTCGGTGTTGAAGCTGAGATTGGCAAGGCAGGAGTTCGCAAAGTTGTTGAGAGCGCACTGACAGAATCTGAAGTTACCTCTTTGAAAGAAGCTGCAGAAGCAGTTCGTACCAAGCAAGCAGATGTACAGACGCTCTAATAGAAAGATTGCAACCGGGGGAAAATAATGTCAAAGATTAAAGTTGAAGGAACTGTTGTCGAACTAGACGGCGATGAAATGACGCGCATCATCTGGCAGTTCATCAAGGATTCACTGATTCTTCCTTATCTCGATGTGAATCTCGAGTATTACGACCTTGGTATGGAAAATCGCGACGCAACCGATGATCAAGTGACCATCGATTCAGCTCGTGCGATCCAGAAGCATGGCGTCGGAATTAAGTGCGCAACGATTACTCCTGACGAAGAACGCGTAAAGGAGTTCGGGCTTAAGAAGATGTGGAAGTCTCCTAACGGAACTATCCGCAACATTCTTGGTGGCGTTATATTCCGCGAACCAATCATCATTAGCAATGTTCCGCGCTTGGTACCTCACTGGACTAAGCCAATCGTTATTGGTCGTCACGCATTTGGTGATCAGTACCGCGCGACAGATTTCAAAGTTCCAGGTCCAGGAAAGCTGACAATTTCATTTGTTCCAGAAGATGGCTCGGCTCCAATAAACACTGAAGTTTTTAACTTCGAATCTTCTGGCGTAGCGATGGCGATGTACAACGTGGATGATTCAATTCGCGACTTTGCTCGCGCATCATTGAATTACGGAATACTTCGTAAGTTCCCGGTATATCTCTCAACAAAGAACACGATTCTCAAAGCCTACGATGGACGCTTCAAAGATATCTTCGAGGAAATTTACCTTGCAGAATTCAAATCTCAATTTGAGGCTGCAGGCATTTGGTATGAGCACCGCCTGATAGATGACATGGTAGCGATGTCACTTCGTATGGAAGGCGGATATGTCTGGGCATGTAAAAACTATGACGGAGACGTTCAATCAGACACTGTGGCACAGGGTTATGGCTCACTCGGCCTAATGACTTCGGTACTAATGACTCCAGATGGAAAAGTGTGCGAATCTGAAGCCGCTCACGGAACTGTTACTCGTCATTACCGTGCTCACCAGGCGGGTAAGGCGACTTCAACAAACCCAATCGCTTCAATCTTTGCGTGGACTCAGGGCCTTGCACACCGTGCAAAGTTAGATAGCAATGCAGAACTTGCAAATTTTGCTACAACCCTAGAACGCGTTTGTATTGAAACAGTTGAGCAAGGGAAGATGACCAAGGATTTATCACTTCTTATCTCAAAGGATGCGCCTTATCAAACGACTCAAGAGTTCTTAAATTCAATTGATGAAAATCTTAAGAAAGCAATGGCTTAAATAGTTTATGAATCAGAGCGCTGGTGCAATTGCACTTGTTGGCTCTGGCGAATATTCACTCACGATGCAGGAGCTGGAAACTCAGCTGCTGCATCGTGCTATTTCCCTGGGTAAAGACAATACATATATACAAATTCCGACGGCTTCATCGCACGAAGGCGATTCAAGTCGAGAAAAATGGAAGCGCCTAGGTCAGGCCCAAGCTGATCGAATTGGCAGCAAATGTGTTTATCTACCCATTCATGAAGGCGAAGATGCGTTTACTGATCACCATGTTGAGCTCGTGAAGAATGCCGGACT
>WLPI01000062.1 GCA_009698845.1 Actinomycetota bacterium | reverse complement strand
TAAACATGGTGCACCGATTCCGCTGTTATCTCTCATCCGGACTTTAACCGTCGGTCTCAGAGTTTCACTGAGTCAACCGCCCACTGGATGTGTGCGGGTCGCGGACTATAACCGCCGGTTCGAAATTACATCGACCCCGATAACAACTGTGCTCATTCTACGCCAGTTGTCAGCAATGCAAAAACCCCGCCTTGTGAGCGGGGTTTTTGAACGGGGTTGGACAAAACCAACTAGTGAAAGTCTACCTGCAATTACGTTCTATTCAATGCGCCAGATTGGCCGCATAAACTCCATTGAGCCATTTGCAACATCGCCACCGGTCTCCATGAGTGGCGTAATGATTTTGGACCACTCAGTATTGATTTCACTCTTTGAGAGATATTCATTCATCTTCTCAACACTTTCGACTTCGAAATATCCAACAACCATTCGATTATTTGGACCCCCGATATATCCGGTGTAATTGTGCATCCCAGCTGCTTGGCATTCTGCGATTATTGAAGGCCAGAGATTCTCTGGGCTGTGGGCTTTTTCGTATGCCTCTTGGCAGCCTTCTTTAATCCATTGTAAAAAGACAACTCGCTCCATTTATATCTCCATTTCCTTCAGTATTTTCCTATATTTCTTTCCACTGATCATCGACTACCACTAACTGCGAAGCAACTTCCTGATTCAGTTCCACTCCAAGTCCTGGTTTTTTCGAAATCAAAAGATATCCATCTTTTGCCTCTGGGTATCCTGTAAAAAGACTCCAGAAGAGTTCGTTACCAGTATCTGGCAATACATTTGGGAAGTACTCAACCACCGGACATACTGCTGGACTTTGAGAGAAAACGATTGCAGTGTTGTGTGCTTCATTTGAATGCGGATACACGGGAAGTCCTGCTGTCTCTGCGAGTGCACAAATCTTTCGCGCCTCAGTTAAACCACCTGCACGGTTAAAATCTGGTTGCAGGATATCGGCGGCAGATTTCTTGATTAACTCTTCGAAATCCCATTTTGTGTAACTATGTTCTCCATGGCTCCATCGTTGCCCAGGGGTGGCCTTACGTAATTCGGCATAACGATCTACAAGTTGCGGCATGAGCGCCTCTTCAATCCATGACAGGTTAAATTCACGTAAGCGCTTGTGCATCTCCATCGCGTAGCCGTAATCCCAACCCATATATGCATCAGCTGCAAGTTCAACATCTGGACCAACGGCATTTCGGACTGCACGCACCAACTCAACATTGCGCCGCATGCCTTCATAACCATCGCGAGGCCCAAAGCCAAAACGTTGCTTTAATCGGGTAAATCCCTGCGCTGTGTAGCCTCGCGCTTCATCGGCGAGTTCATCTAGATCTTCCATTGCATAAAGCCGGCTTACATAACAAGGAACTTTTGTTTGAACATTGCCTCCCAAAAGTTCCGTGACAGGAACACCGAGCTCTTTCGCATGCGCATCCCACATTGCAATATCTATTGCAGAGAGAGCAGAAATTGCGGGGCCACTTCGTCCAAATCGAATGAGGGACCGGTAAATTCGCTGCCAATTTCCTTCATGATTCTCAATGTCTTGACCCTTTAAAAGGTCCACCACATACATATCAATAATGCTCTTAGCTGCGCCATTAAATGCGCCCGCGGTTGCAGTTCCGATTACACCTTTTTCAGTTTCTATTTCTACAACTGTGCAAAATGCCGGTCCAAACCAGCCACCATCCTTGGTGTGAAAGTCCTCAAGGCCTGAGACATTTGTAACCATATTTCGGCGAAGCGTCGAAGGAGCTTGCGAAAAACCAATTACTCTCGTTCTGATTCTCGTGATTTTACTCATTTGATTTCCCTGACCTTTTCATTGGTTTTTCACTTTTACAATAGTGTTTGTCGCAGCGGACTCGTATGCCGCTTCCAAGAATTCAACTGCCCATGCAGCCTGCAGTCCGGGCGCTAAATTTGTTTTCGCTTTTCCAGTAATCAAATCAACCAAGTGACGTGATGTTTCAAGCGCTGGATAGGTGTCACCGACATCTTTGCCAGTGATTTCATATTGGTGACCTTTATCGTTACGAACTAGTAGCTGACCATCTCGCATGTCATGCAAGATATAGCCCTTTGTTCCGTAATACCTGAATTCCTGTTGATGCTTATCGCCATCGCGCAGATTCCCTGTTGAACCCATGTTTCCGATTGTGTTCGCCTCGCAGGTAAACGCCATGGCATCGATTAGATCAACACTTAAATCGCGCTTCTCCATAAAGGCTGCAACCTGGGTAGCTCGTTGATTAATCGCATAGAGAATCATTCCGATCGCATGCGAAACTTGGGTTTGGCCCTGACCTCCACCTGAAAGTTTTGGATCCGAAAAAGTCTCTGGATCGGGGCCAGTAATTGCCCACTTAAATATTCCTTTATACAACTCTGGAACGCCACGGTAATAAGCCTCAGCCATACTTGCAAACAATCCATTTACGAGAAGAATTTCACCAATCTCATCATTATCTAGTGCACGTTTCAGAGCTTTGGCGGCATTGGTATGTTGAAAGGTATAGCCAACCGTCAGGTGAACTGATTTCTGTTCTGCCAATTTAACTAACTCATGGGCATCAGCTGCGATAGTCGTAAATGGTTTTTCGACCATTACATGGACACCATTTTCGATTAACTCTTTCGCAACTGGATGATGCAGGGCAGATGGAGTCGCAACAATTGCTCCATCAAGCTGCATCACAGCCAAAGCTTCTGAAACAGTGGCAAAACCCGCTGGGACCTCAAACATCTCTTCAGCTTTTCTACGTTTTTCAACATTTGGATCAACGAGTGCGACTAGTTCACAATCTGCATACTTTTTGAGTGATGGAATATGGAATTCAGTTGACCACCAACCTGTGCCAACAACTGCAATTTTTGGTTTTGCAGACATCAGATTTTCACTCCTTCCAGCTCTTTGAGTCCGATTTGCGAGAGTAAGAGATTGAGATAGGCGATCCGATCAGCGGTGATGGGGATATGTGGTTCGCGACAATATGAAGTTGTGAGAATCTTCATCTGCTTTAAAAGTAACTTTTGAATCTCAATGAATGTATCCAGGCTTGTTAATTGAAAGGTGAGAAGTGGCAAAATCATCTCGTATAAAGATCTTGCTTCCTTAACATCTCCATTTTGAAACAAATGATTTATCTCAACAAAAACTCCCGGAAGACTGCAACCTGGCATGAATCCATCGATTCCGGAAGTTAACTCTTCCATGAGGTGAATTGCACCGTACCCAGAAATAATCTGAAAACCCAAAGGTTTAAGTAACTTTGCCTTATCTCCAATAGGAGGCGACTCAAGTTTGATGTGATTTACGTTTGGCTGTTCTTTGATAATTCGTGAAAGAAGTGAGACAGGAAGCGGGACTCCTGTCCAAGCTGGAGCATCTTGAATTATCACGGGGATCTTTACTGCCGAACCTACTGCCTTGAAATAAGAAAACACATTTGCTTCATCAGGCTTAACAAACGTTGGTGGATACAGCATCAACGCACTTGCTCCAAGTTTTTCGGCTTCGATACTTCTAGCGACCGCAGCCTGAGTACCACTGTGTTCGGTTCCTACTATTACAGGAATTCTTGAATTTACTGACGCAATCACTTGCTTAAGTATGACTAAACGTTCGTTGTCATTGAGTTTATAGAGTTCACTTGCAAGTCCAAAGATTACAACGCCATCGGCTTTACTTGTGATGCAATGTTCAATAAGCCTTGGAATTGAATCAACATCGATACTTCCATCGTTGTTAAATGGCACGGTCAGGACGGGTAGGACTCCACCAACTTTAAGCATCTGGAGTAATCACCACCCTCTTGTATGCGAAGCTTCAGTACGAGTGCCAGAACGCATCTCGGCATCAAGTTGAGGCAATTTACGCGATAACCGAAGCCCTAGGGAAGCGGGATTGCATTCAGATAACGATTTGATAACGTGATCTTCATTATCCAGCGCTTGGTCACCTAAATCTTTATGAGTGATTGACGGTCTCATTACTAAGCTCCTCCGACAAGTAGGTAATCTGCGCAAAATTAATCTAGCACTTTTCCCACAAAAGAAAAGATTTTTCTTCTATAGCCTTGACAACTGTCATACAAGTGAGTTCTCTAGTGCATTAAGTCCAGAATAAAATGGATCAATCAAAGCGGATTGGGAGTACTTGTCATTAACGTTTTGGAATGTAAGTCTTTATCGAAGTGGTACGGCGAGGCCGCTGTACTGAAGAATGTTGACTTTAACCTTGCCCAAAATGAGATACACGCAATTGTTGGCGAAAATGGTGCTGGCAAAAGTACACTCGTAAAGATTATTTCTGGACTGGTTCCTGTAGATGTCGGAACTATCAAATTTGAAGATAGCGACCGCACTTTTGCCCATATTCGTGAGATTCAAAACTCAGGCGTCACACTGATTCATCAAGAACCTAGGCTATTCCCAGATTTGTCCGTTTTAGAAAACGTGTGCGTTGATTACCAAGTTCGCGACGGCAAGGGCAAAAGGTTTAATTGGAAAAAAGCCGAGGAAGAGACAAAAGAATTACTGGCTCAGCTCGGATGTTCATTCAGCGTGCACTCACCTGTAAAGGCGCTCTCTGTTGCAGATCAGCAGATGGTTGACATGGTTTCAGCGCTCCGAAAGAAGTTAAAGCTTTTGATTGTTGATGAACCAACTGCCTCACTCACGCCTTCAGAGGTTGCACGATTGTTTGCAACCATTCGCAAGTTAAACGCTAGCGGCGTCTCAATCATCTTTATCGGCCATCGCCTAGAAGAGGTGCTGGAAATTTCTACCAGAGTTACCGTGCTAAAAGATGGTGAAGTTGTTGCGGTTAAAAAGACCTCCGAAACCACCGAAGACGAGCTAATCAGACTTATGGTGGGTCGAAACATTGCCGCCTCGAAGACAGATTCCAGATCTTCAAGTAAGGAAGTTTCCCTTAAGGTCTCACATTTAGAGAGTCCAGGATTCGTAGCTGATGTCTCATTTGAAGTTAAGAAGGGTGAGATTCTTGGAATCGGTGGCCTCGTCGGAGCCGGTCGAAGTGAGTTACTAGAAACTGTTTTTGGATTGCGTAAGAGAACTGCCGGTGAGGTTGTATCGAGTAATCACGGAAGCATTAAGACTGTTAAGCAGGCTATTTCGGCAAGAGTTGCCTTGGTGCCTGAAGACCGCGCGCACAATGGATTGTTTTTGAATCGTTCCATCGGCGAGAATTTAGTGATCACGAATTTGAATCTCACATCCAAAGGCGGAAAGCGCAATTTTGGAAAAGAGACACAGATTGCTAATGAACTTATTGAAAAATTCCGAGTAAAACTCTCCAGTGCATCGCAGCTTGTCCGCGAGCTAAGCGGTGGAAATCAACAGAAAGTCAGTTTGGCTAAGTGGCTCAAGCAAGAAGTTGAAATTCTCTTGATTGATGAGCCCTCCCGTGGTGTAGACGTAGGCTCAAAATCTGAAATTCACCAATTCTTAAATAACTCAGCAAAAGATGGCATGGCCGTTGTAATGGTGAGCAGTGATATGCGTGAGCTCATCGAACTTTCGCATCGAATAATTGTTATGAGAAACGGTCGGATTGCGGGCGAACTTTCAGGGTCGGAAATCTCTGAAGAAGCAGTTCTGCGATTAGCTTCCGGGCT
Source organism: Actinomycetota bacterium (assembly GCA_009698845.1). Lineage (GTDB taxonomy): Bacteria > Actinomycetota > Actinomycetes > Nanopelagicales > Nanopelagicaceae > Planktophila. The sequence goes on along the minus strand of WLPI01000062.1, from coordinate 567 downwards.
TGCAACTGCAGGAAAGGGGAATTAATCATGGCTGTTACATTGAATTCAAAAATCTCTTATATCTTTAAGAAGCGCGAATTTGGAATTTTCGTCTTTATATTGATTCTTCTTGCGGTGTTTGGTTCAATCGAACCACGCTTCTTCCGCTCCGATAATTTAAGCGCAATTTTGTCATCCGTTGGAATCTTGATGGTTGTCGGCGCCGGACAAACTCTCGTAATTGTTACTAGAAATATTGACTTGAGCGTTGGAAGTACTTTAGGTATGTCGGCGATGGTTATGGGAATGGTCGCGAGAGAGAATCCTGATTTCCCAATTGTTGGCCTTATTCTTGTTGCAATGCTAGTTGGTGGAATCTGCGGATTAATCAATGGGTATCTTGTTAGCTACGGAATGATTCCTTCGATTATCGCAACTCTTGGAACTCTCGCAATTTTCCGAGGTGCAATATTCCTAGTTTCAGATAACGTACAAATCGATCCAGAAGATGTTCCAAAGGACATTATTTCGCTAGCCACTACCTCACCGATTGGTATCCCTTGGCTTTTGATTTTCGCATTCTTATCG
>WLPI01000061.1 GCA_009698845.1 Actinomycetota bacterium | reverse complement strand
TAGCGCGCTTCCATGGCATGGAAGAGGTTAGGGGTTCGATTCCCCTTATCTCCACGTGAGTACAGAACGCGAACACGCGGCATACGATTTTGCATACGTGCAAGAGAAGTGGCTGCCGATTTGGGACAAACTCGAGCCATTTAAATCTGGTCGAGCAGATGATGCGCGTCCTAAAAAATATGTACTCGATATGTTTCCATACCCGTCTGGTGATTTACATATGGGTCACGCAGAGGCGTATGCACTTGGCGATGTAATCGCACGTTATTGGATTCAAAAAGGTTTTAATGTCATGCACCCAATTGGGTGGGATGCATTTGGTTTACCTGCAGAAAATGCTGCCATCAAACGAAATGAAGATCCACGCATCTGGACCTATGAAAATATTGCAACCCAGAAAGCATCGATGCGTCGCTATGCATGTTCTTTCGACTGGGATCGGGTATTTAACACATGCGATCCTGAGTACTACAAGTGGAATCAATGGCTATTTACTAAATTGCACGAACGAGGCTTGGCTTACCGAAAAGATTCAGCAGTCAATTGGTGCCCTGGGTGTCAGACAGTGCTTGCAAACGAACAAGTTGTTGCAGGGCTATGCGAACGATGCGATACAGCAGTAACTAAGAAGAAATTGAATCAGTGGTATTTCAAGATTACTGATTACGCAGATCGTTTACTTGATGACATGTCTGAACTTGAAGGCAAATGGCCCGAGAAAGTTCTGATGATGCAGCGCAATTGGATTGGTCGCTCGCAAGGCGCCAATGTGCAATTTGTAATTGAAGGTCGCAAGGAACCTGTAACGATTTACACAACACGTCCAGACACTTTGTACGGTGCAACTTTTATGGTTGTTGCAGCTGATTCAGCACTTGCTGCAGAACTTGCACATGGAAGTGCGGTCGAACCAGAGTTCACTGCGTACTTAGAGAAAATCAAAGCCGCATCAGATATCGATCGCTTAGCAACCGACCGTCCAAAGTCTGGTGTTGACCTCAAGCGCTTTGCTATCAATCCAGTTAATGGCGAAAAGTTGCCAATCTGGGCATCAGATTACGTTTTAGCAGATTACGGAACCGGCGCAATCATGGCTGTTCCTGCACACGATCAGCGCGACCTCGACTTTGCAAAAGCTATGAAATTACCAGTGCGCGTTGTTGTTGAAACCGGAGAAGAAGATCCACAAGCAACTGGAATCGCAACAACGGGTGATGGAAAGATTATTAACTCAGGCTCACTCAACGGACTTTCAAAAGCTGATGCAATCGCAGCTATCAATAAACAATTAGAAGCTGATGGACTTGGCAAAAGCGCACGTAATTATCGTCTGCGTGATTGGCTTGTGTCTCGCCAGCGCTATTGGGGCACTCCAATTCCTATTGTTCATTGCGAAAAGTGCGGCGAAGTCGCAGTTCCAGATTCCGAACTTCCGCTACTTCTTCCTGATGCAAAAGGTTTAGATCTCAAGCCAAAGGGACAATCTCCACTTGCTGCAGCAACTGAGTGGGTAAATACCAAGTGCCCTAAGTGCGCGGGCCCTGCCATGCGCGATACCGACACTATGGATACCTTCGTGGATTCTTCTTGGTACTACTTGCGCTATCCATCTTCAACCAATGCAACAGAGCCGTTTAATCGCGCCGATATTGATACCTGGTTACCGGTTGATCAATATGTTGGTGGCGTAACACATGCCATCTTGCATCTTCTGTATTCACGCTTCTTCACCAAAGTTTTGCATGACATGAAGATGCTCTCATTTACCGAACCATTTACACGCCTTCTTAACCAAGGAATGGTTGTGATGGACGGATCTGCGATGTCGAAATCTCGCGGAAATCTTGTGCGCTTATCTGATGAGCTTGAAAACCATGGCGTCGATGCGATTCGTTTATCGATGGTCTTCTCTGGTCCACCTGAAGATGATGTTGATTGGTCAGATGTTTCACCATCAGGTTCCGTTAAATTCTTAAGCAGAGCATGGCGTTTATCAGGGGATGTGACATCATCACCTGGCGTTGATTTCACAACTGGTGAAATCAGCCTTCGTAAAGCAACACATAAGGCGCTCAATGATGCAGCCTTCGCTGTCGAGTCATTTAGATTTAACGTAGCCATCGCTCGAGTAATGGAACTTGTAAATGCAACGCGTAAGGCAATTGATTCCGGATGTGGTCCTGCAGATCCTGCCGTGCGTGAAGCAACTGAAGCGATTGCCATCATGCTCTCACTTGTTGCACCATTTACTGCAGAAGAAATGTGGGAGCGCCTTGGCCACAAGCCAGCAATTGCTACTGCTGGTTGGCCGATTGTGGATCCAAAACTTTTGGTTGCAGATGAAGTAGAAGCTGTTATTCAGATTAACGGCAAAATTGTTGACCGTATGAACGTCTCACCATCTATTGCAGACGCTGAATTTGAGGCTGCCGCACTTGCCTTGCCTACTGTCATTGCTGCACTTTCAGGCGCAGCGCCAAAGAAAGTGATTGCTCGCGCTCCAAAGCTTGTCAACATCGTTCTTTAATCAACACCTAAGCCTGCTCTAGCAATAATTAGTTATCGGTTACTGCACCATCCGCGGATGGACAATAAATATGGCAACGAATACATAAGCAGGGTAAGTAACTGGTGGGGCGAACTCCACTACTCATCACTTCAAAAAAGAGGACTGGCAGTTGTAGCTGTTCTAGTTGTCCTCATCTCCGCGCTCTTTGTTTCACGCGGCTCTTCACAAGAAGTTATTGCAGCCCCAATTCTGGATATCGCTGCTGTGGCTCCACTGCTTGTAGTCGACGTAGCTGGCGCAGTAATTAAACCTGGCGTGTATTCACTGCCACCTGGCTCACGTGTTGTTGATGCAATACAAGCAGCTCGGGGAATAAAGAAAGGTGCCGATACATCTGATATCAATCAAGCCCGCCTATTGAAAGATGGCGAGCAAATTTATGTTTATCCTGCTTCGCAATCCTTTAGTGGTACTGGCGCAAAACAGGTCGTGCGAAAGAACGGGCCCATCATGATTAATCGTGCGTCGGTAAAAGAGTATGAAAGTCTCGATGGAATAGGGCCTGTCCTGGCACAGAGGATTGTTACCTACCGAAAAGTTAACGGTCCCTTTGCGGCAATTGAAGATTTAATGAAAGTTTCTGGCATTGGACCGAAGACATTCGAAAAGTTCAAAGCCAAGCTGCGCGCTTAATTGATAGCCGCGCTCTCTCACTTGGAGCTGCGGTATGGATTGGTGCTTTAGTACAAAGCTGGAGTGCGCCATGGACTATCTCCGTGGTCGCACTCCTTGCGTTAGCTCTTTCGCGTCTGCGGGTTATCTATAGTCTGCGAAAGACTTTGGCTGTTTTACTGCTGGCAATCTTGTTGGGTTCGATGATTATGTCGATTCGTATTGCTGCACTTGATTCAAGTGCTCTGACAGATTTCAATGAAGAAACAGCATCGGTAGTTGTTCAGGTAACGACAGACCCGGCACGCATTGCGCCAAAGGTATTTGGAACTGAAATGGCTCCTGTGACCTTTAGTTTTTTGGGTCAAGCGCTACTGATTAACGATACATATTCGTTACGCATACCTGTTCGTGTTATTGCTTCTACTCGTAGCGTTGATGGTCTATTGCCAGGACAGAAGGTATTGGTCCACGCAAGGGTTTTGCATAGTAAGGAAAGGCGCGTGGCTGCACTTCTTATTGTTAATTCACGGGTGAAAATCATTAGCGAAGCATCCGCATGGGCGCACGGCCTTGCACGGATTCGCTTGGGTTTACGAGGTGCAACCGGCGATGGTGATGCCGGCGCACTGATTCCTGGAATGGTTATTGGGGATACGACAAAGCAGAGTGTGGAATTTAAGAATGAGATGCGCAGATCAGGTCTTACTCACTTGGTGGCTGTCAGCGGAGCTAATTTTGCAATTGTCTCGGCATTTGTCTTATGGGGAATGCAATTCATCTTCCGAAAAGTGAACTACCGTTTAATAGCAACTGCAATCTCACTCACTTGTTTTATTGCACTAGTGAGACCTTCACCATCTGTGCTTCGTGCTGCTGCAATGGCTGCAGTTTTACTCTTTGCCTACGGAAGTCGGCAAGGCAGAGACCCTTTGCCAGCACTTGGGTTTGCAATTGCTGCTGTCGTAATCATTGACCCTTTCCAATCACGAGATCCAGGATTTGCTCTCTCGGTACTTGCAACTGCGGGGCTTTTACTTATTGCACCAAAGATAAAACCAAAATTTCTTGCGCCACCCATTGCTGCAATGGTCTTCTGCGCACCAGTAATTGTCGCTCTCTCTGGATATATAAGTCCGATGTCCGTAATTGCAAATATCTTGGCTGCTCCAGTGGTAGCTCCCATCACGATAGTTGGATTCATTGCAGCACTTATTTCGCCATTCTTTCCAGCAGTATCAAGCTTTCTTATCCTCTTCATCAAACCTTTGGCATCGTGGATTGCATTGGTTGCATCGTGGAGCTCTTCATTTCCTGTCTTCACACTAAAAACAGGTATCTACGGCTTTATCGCCGCAACAGTTCTTGCCGCAGCTTTTTACATTGGTCGGGCTCGAGCAGGAATCATTTTTCTCATCGTTGTCATATCAACTTCGTGGCTGCAGAGATTTCCTGCAGGGGATTGGAGTATCGCTAATTGCGATATCGGACAAGGTGATTCGATGGTCATTAACCTGCACGACCATAAAGCAATTGTCATTGATGTAGGCCCTGATGCTCAACTGATTGATAGATGCCTGCATCAGCTGGGAATCAAAGAAATCCCGTTGATGGTTCTCACTCATATTCACGCAGACCATGTGGGTGGACTTGCAGGAGCACGTAAGAATCGCAAAGTAGGAATCACCTGGTTTGGCAATATCAATGCAGGCACACATGCACGTATCGGGGATATAGATATCGATGTGAAATGGCCAGACGGTTCAGGTAACTACACACCCAATAACTCCAGTATCGCCGCAACATTTACATCTCCGGATTTCACACTCTTTGCAGCCGGAGATATAGAGCCGCTAGTTCAGGAGCAGTTACGTTCGCGCATTGGCCATGTAGATGTATATAAAGTGGCTCATCACGGTTCGCGATTTCAGGATCTGACACTGATGCAAGAGCTTTCACCAACTGTGGCAGTCATCAGTGTTGGTGCGCAGAACACCTATGGACATCCCGCGCCAAGCACCATCTCGGCGCTGACGGAGATAGGCGCTAAGGTATTACGTACCGATATTGATGGGGCAGTTGCGATACGTGCCAATCGCCATCGGTTATTTGTTCAGCGAAGTAAGAAGTGGTTTAGATTGTTTTATTGGAGCTAGGTTTATTGGGTTGAGGAGGCATGGCGTATGAATGACTTCTATCTCTTGCTCGGCCCAGAAGGTGCACTCGCTGATCGAGCCCTCGCCAAATTACTTGCAGAACTTAAAGGAGAGAAAGCTGAGATCACTACAGTCTCGGCTGCCGATGCTCAAGTGGGAGAAATCGCCGACGGATTAGCTCCATCGCTATTTTCCGAGCGTCGCGCACTTGTCATTAAAGATCTTCAAGACCTACCCGACGAGTCTAAAGATGAGATAACGCGATACTTAAGCCAACCCGATCCAACGATGACGCTAATTTTTCTTCATAAGGGCGGCGTTAAAGGTAAAGCGCTCCTCGATGCAATTAAAAAAGTGAATCCAGAGATTGTTTCCTGTGATGCCATTAAGAAAGAGGCGGATAAAGAGTCTTTTGTCAGAGATCTCTTTCTAGATTCAGGACGCAAAGCAACACCGGGTGCAATAAAAGCAATGGTGGGGGCGCTAGGAACTGACCTGCGCGAATTGCAATCTGCTGTCTCTCAAATCGCACTCGATGCACCAGCGGGAGCAATTGACGAAGCGATGGTTGATAAATTCCATCAGGGAAGAATAGAAACAACAGGATTTGATGTTGCCGATGCAACAATCGACGGCAATCTTCCAATTGCACTGGTTACTTTGCGCAGCGCACTTGAAACCGGCACCGATCCCGTTATGGTCACATCGGCAATCGCATCATCGCTTCGAAGTTTGGCTAAAGTTTCCGGAACAAATAAAGGAAGTAAATCTTTCGAACTCGCGGGCGAACTTGGAATGGCGCCGTGGCAGATCGATAAAGCTCGCAGACAATTACAAAGTTGGACTCCTCGTGGAATCGCTAACGCTGTAGAGGCGATCGCCAAGGCAGATGCCGATGTGAAGGGTGCCTCGTCAGACCCCGTATTTGCCCTAGAAAAGGCGCTTGCCACCATCGCAGCGGCCCGCGCTCAGCGTTAAATTCCACCGTATTCTCGATTTTGGGCTCATAGGCCTGCGCTGATAACCTACGCATCTGCACAAATCACAAGGTTTGGCTAGAAACACATAAACGGAGCAATACACGTGGCAAATATCAAGTCGCAGATCAAGCGTATTA
>WLPI01000060.1 GCA_009698845.1 Actinomycetota bacterium | reverse complement strand
AGGTGGCGGACAACGAAGAGCATCCATTGCCTGCTCTAGCTGCGAATCAATCTCCCATGCATTGCGATGATCTAGCTGCTCTTGTAGCTCGCCCATCTCGGCCAACAGCTTGTCGTAATCAGCATCTGGATTAGCCATCTCTTCAGAGATCTCATTGAAGCGACGCACCATCTCCATGGTCTCAGCCACACCCTCTTGCACATTTTCTAGAACAGTTTTCTCTTCATTTAAATGCGGTTCCTGCAAAAGAATTCCGACTGTGTATCCCGGAGAAAGATATGCCTCGCCATTAGATGGCTGTTGTAGGCCGGCCATAATCTGAAGAACGGTTGATTTACCTGCACCGTTTGGGCCAACAACACCGATTTTTGCACCAGGCAAAAACATCAATGTAACGTCGTCGAGAATTACCTTCTCACCATGCGCTTTACGCGCCTTCTTCATCGTGTAAATGAACTCAGCCATAGGAGCAAACCTTACTGGGTACAATTACGTCATACGACCCTGCAGGCGCCTGTAGCTCAGTCGGATAGAGCAACCGCCTTCTAAGCGGTAGGTCGCAGGTTCGATTCCTGCCAGGCGCGCATTGCTTGCCAATTGCGCCGAAAAAGATGGTGCACATTGCATAAAAAAACTGGGTAGTCCGCCGAAGCGAACTACCCAGTGTCCCTATTTTTTAAACTGTTACTTATTCATCTTTGCTATTTGAGCGTTAGCCTTTTCAAGGAATGTACCTGATACAACGGTATATCCGAGCTTAGGATCAACAGCTGAACATGCAGGAGACAAGATGTACTCAGCAAGTGCCTTAACAGCAGCTCCACGAGCCTTATCTGCATATTCGGTTTCAATCAACATGTAGGAGATGATGCCTAGTGTGTAAGCGCCAGCTTCTTTGGTTGAGTAATCGTAAGAAACGATTCCGTTTGCATCTTGCTTAGCTTCTCCCAAGAATGCTGAGACAGCACCTGACTCTGGTGAAACGAAGTTTCCTGATGCATTGCTGACTGAAGCTGCACGAAGACCATAAGCATCTCCCCAGTTCTTTTCAGCATATGTGATTGAGTACTTTGTCTTTGCTGCAAGAGTTGCAACACCCTGTGACTGGTTAGCTCCAACGATGCGGCCAATATTGCCTGACGCGTTGATGTTTCCTGGGAAAGCTGTTGTGAACGCATCGTTAGCTGGTTTTGTCCACACTGTTGGGGCTACACCATTGAGCCACTTTGTGAAGTTATTCGAAGTTCCTGATCCGTCTGAACGGAAGATAACGCGAATCTTCTGGTTTGGAAGTGTGTAGATAACTGACTTTGTGCCAGAGCGAAGAACTACTGGGTTTCCGCTCTTATCTTTAACAGCGTTACCGTTCTTATCCTTGCGATATGAAGTTGTCTTAATTTCGCGGTTGTTATCTGCAACGATTGCTGGGTCATTCCACATGGTGATTTCACCTGAGAAGATCTTTGCAACAGTTGTTGAAGAAAGGAAGAGTTCTTTCTTAGCGGGAAGGTTTACGAGAACTGCAATTGGAGCAGCAACGATTGGAGCATGGAAAACTGTTGAACGCTTTGTTGTAGCTGAGTGAGCTGAATCTGAGAACCAGAAATCACCAATCTTTGAATCAGAGTTCTTCTTGCCAGTTCCTGATCCTGTTGATGTATAAACATATGAATGGCTTGAAGCCTTTGCAAAGCCCGCCTTGCAAGCTTGGAGAAGTGGATCAACGAATGATGCGCCTGAACCTTGAAGATCTACTGCATGTGCCGGTGTCGCTGATGAAACTGCGATAAGACCAGCAATGACTAGAGCCTTTGCCTTCTTTGAAAACGTCATTTTTTACCCTTCGTGGTAGCTAAGTAAGTAATCCTTACAAGCCAAAAAATAGTGAAGGGGCGTTACCGATTGCCTACATTCAGGTTAACAAATGGGTGTGGCAAGGTGAACAAATAGTGTTAACCAAAGCGACCGGTGACGTAATCCTCTGTGCGCTTATTCTGTGGTGAAGAGAAGATGCTGCTAGTAGGAGCTGCCTCAATCATCTCTCCTGGGCCGCCATCGGATAGGAAGAAGGCTGTGTAATCAGAGACGCGGGCAGCCTGTTGCATGTTGTGCGTAACGATGACAATTGTCATGGTCTTAGCCAAATCTGCGATTGTCTCTTCAATTCTAAATGTTGAACCTGGATCGAGAGCTGAACATGGTTCATCCATCAAGAGCACTTGTGGTTCTACAGCAAGTGAACGAGCGATACAAAGGCGCTGCTGTTGACCACCCGAGAGAGCTCCACCGTGTTCGCCTAGACGATCCTTTACTTCATTCCAAAGTCCAGCTCGAGTCAAGCAAGATTCTAGAAGGTCATCCGTGTTGCTGTTCTTGATCTGTGCAAGCTTTAGGCCTGAGAGAACATTCTGACCAATAGTCATAGATGGAAATGGGTTTGGCTTTTGGAAAACCATGCCAACACGTAGACGAATTTTCGTTACATCAATTCCTGGTGCATAAATATCTTTTCCATCAAGTAAAACTTCTCCCGCCATTGCAGCTGTAGGAATAAATTCGTGCATACGGTTGAGAGTTCTTAGGAATGTAGATTTTCCGCACCCTGAAGGCCCGATGAGCGCCGTTACAGTTCCAGCCGCAAAATCGAGTGTGATATCAGAGAGCACGTGCTTCTTGCCAAACCAAGCATGCACGCCACGAGTTTCAAGACCATTACCGAGTAGCGCGGTTCCTGGCTGAGAAAGTGTGCGAGCCGATGCAACGCTAGAAAGTGACGATGGAGTTACATGTGATGTTGTCATTTTTTCATCCTTCTCATTGTTATTGAAATTATTTGAAGTGGTCATGGAATTACCCAACCTTTCTTCCGCTTAAGTAGCGGGCTAATCCAAAGAGAATAAAGATGAAGCTCAACAGAACCAGCATTCCACCCCAAGCACGAGCAAACGCTTCAGGTGTTCCACCAGTTAAGAAGGCCTTCCAAATGTAATACGGGAGTGAGCCCATTGCACCAGAGGTTGGGTTGGTGTTTAGAGAATCCCCACCACCTGATACGAGCAAGAGTGGAGCTGTCTCTCCAATAATGCGTGCGACTCCCAAGATGATCGCTGTGACCAATCCACTCTTTGCCGCAGGTAGAACTACACCGGCAACAGTGCGCCATTGGGTGCCACCGAGTGCCACGCCAGCTTCACGAAGCTCATTTGGAATCAAACGCAACATTTCTTCTGAAGTTCGCGCAATAGTTGGAATCATAAGAATTGTGAGCGCTAATGAACCCATCAGTCCAGAGAGCGCTTTAGTTACGGGATAGATCAAGCTCGAAAGAATAAAGAGGCCGGCAACAATCGAGGGAACACCTGACATGGCTTGCACTAAGAATTTAATTGGTCGAGCCAATTTGCCATTAATTTCGGTGAGGTAGAGAGCGGTGAGTACTCCGATTGGGAAGCTGATGATCAGTGCCCCACCAACCATGATGATTGTTCCCACTAGTGCGTGAAGTAAACCGCCGCTTGCAATGGGGTCGTTGACTGATGCAAGAGCCATATCTTTGGTGAGCAAGCCCCAGTGAAGACCCTTATACCCCTTGCTTACAACTGTTGCGACGATGCTGACAATTGGAATCAATGTTACAAAGATTGCCATCGCAGTAAGTACCTGCAGAATCGAATCTTTCGCTGCCTGCATTCCGCGCTTCAAGAAGTGGAATGCAAAGTTAGCAACTAGAAGTGTGAAAAAGAATGCGAAGAAATATCCGAGCTTTCCATTAAAGCCAGTAAATTTAACAATCGCGCCAGCCACCCCGAGAGAGCCGACAAGAATTGAGAAGTCTTCTAACTTGTCTATGAACGTTGGTTGCCAAGGTTTCTGCGGCGCCGGAATTACTTTATTCATCGACCCTTGCCCCCGAATCGATTGATAAGAAAATCAGCTGTCGCATTAACTATCAGAGTAAGTAGGAAGAGGATCAAGCCTGCTGCCATAAGGGCATCTACTTCGTAAGGGCCTGCTTCTCCAAATTTAAGAAGGATAAGTGAGGCGACGTTTCCACCTGCACCAAAGAGGACTTGCCAATTTACTTGATAAACAACATTGAGAACGGTGTACACCGCAACTGTTTCACCCATTGCTCGACCTAAGCCAAGCATTGCACCGCCGATGATTCCTCCGCGCCCGTATGGGATTACCACAGCTTTAATCATGGAAAGTTTTGTTGCACCTAGTGCATACGCGGCCTGGACTCGATCCAGTGGAGTTTGGTCGAAAATTTCTCGCGAGATTGAGGTGACGATTGGAATAATCATAATTGCAAGTACAAGACCCGCTATAAATGGCGAGCGTTCAAAAATTGGAGTTGGAACGTCAAATAATGGAATGAAGCCTAAGTATTTGTTAATCAACTTCGCCCAGTACTCGGCTGAAGACATGAAGATGAAAAAGCCCCAGAAACCAAAGAGTAGTGATGGGAAGGCCGCCATTAAATCGATGACAGAGATGAGAACCTTCTTTAATTTTCCATTTGCATAAAAGGTGAGATAGAGAGCGCTCAGAACTGAAATCGGAACACCTACCAGAATGGCAATAGTTGCCGAAAGCATTGTGCCAATGAGCATTGCGCCAATTCCAAAATTGGCTTCAATAACTTCTCCTGTTTCGTCGGTGATTACTTCCCAGCGAGATTCTGTAATGAAATTAAATTTCTCATCGACTAAAATGTGCATTCCTTTAATTGAAAGGAAGATTGCGATGAGTCCGAGAATTACGAGTGATGCCATGCCACCGATAGTGACAACTGTGCGAAATACCTGATCTGAGAGCCGAGGCTTAGTTGTAATCTGCCTAGGCGCCGGCGGGGTCGGGCGCTCTTTTAGCTCAATTGCCATGAGGAGATAATGGTGCCAATCCCCTGTTAATAATGAGACTCAAAGTAAACAGAAGGTGAACGAATCCTGAATTATCCCCAGGCTGAGCCTGCCCCTATTCTTGCCCCATGTCCGTAGCGCTACCCCACATAATTTGGATCGACTGCGAGATGACCGGGCTCGATTTGGCCACAGATGCCCTTGTTGAAATTGCTGTTCTGGTTACCGACTCTGATTTAAATGTGATTGGCGACGGCGTCGATGTTGTTGTCCACGCAACTGAAGGACAGATGGCGGCAATGAATGATTTCGTTCGCGAGATGCACACTTCTTCTGGATTAATCACTGAAATTCCTAATGGAATAACTCTCGCCGCTGCCCAAGAACAAATCCTTGAGTATTTAAAATCGGTAGGAACCGAACCTGGTAAATCACCGCTTGCCGGAAATTCTGTTTCTGTAGATCGCAATTTCATCGCGCGCGATATGCATGCGCTTAACGAATACCTGCACTACCGAACCATCGATGTTTCATCAATCAAAGAACTCGCTCGCCGCTGGCATCCAAAGACCTACTTTGCCGCTCCTGCCAAGACTGGCAACCATCGAGCGCTCGGAGATATCCGCGACTCAATCGCCGAACTCGCTTATTACCGCCAAGCGTTGTTTATCGAATCCGGGCGCGAACCGGTAAAGTAGTCCCTGCACAGCACATGGTGGGCGTAGCTCAGCTGGTAGAGCACTCGGTTGTGGTCCGAGATGTCGCGGGTTCGAGCCCCGTCGTTCACCCCAAGTTTTCTGTACTTGTTGATTTCGACATAGAGAGTCGGTTTATATGATCTTCGACGTTGTAGTTGAAATCCCCGCGGGCTCTCGTAACAAGTACGAGATCAATCACGAAACTGGCGAAGTTCGCCTTGATCGCATGCTCTTCACTGCCACTCGTTTTCCTCATGACTATGGATTTGTAAAGAACACTCTTTCAAATGATGGCGATCCACTTGATGCGCTCATCATGCTTGATGAGCCAACTTTTCCTGGCTGTGTAGTTTCATGCCGCGTTATCGGAATGTTCCGCATGACTGATGAAAAAGGTGGCGACGACAAACTCCTGTGCGTTGCAGCCGGTGATATTCGCAAGAACAACTTAAATGATTTACCTGATGTGCCTATCTACGAGCTCGATGAAATCAAGCACTTCTTCGAGGTTTACAAGACTCTCGAACCAGGCAAAGAGGTTCACGGTGGCGATTGGGTTGGCCATGATGCCGCTGAAGTAGAAATCAATGCATCGTATGCTCGTTATAAGGAGACACATAAGTAATGCAAGCGATTAATAGTGGTGACACAGCATGGGTATTAGCAAGTGCTGCACTCGTTCTCTTTATGACACCGGGACTAGCAATCTTTTACGGCGGAATGGTTCGCGCAAAGTCAGCACTGAATATGATGATGATGTCATTTGCTGCAATGGGCGTCACAACAATTATTTGGGTTCTCTACGGATACTCACTCGCCTTCGGTAAATCACAGGGCGGTTTAATCGGAAATCTTGATCACATCGGGCTTCGCGCAACTCTCGATCAAGTTACCGGCGCAGAAGGCCATCAGATTCCTGTGCTTGCTTTTGCAATGTTCCAACTTACTTTTGCAATCATTACCGTCGCACTTCTCTCTGGTGCTATCGCAGATCGCGCAAAGTACGGCTCATGGGTCCTCTT
>WLPI01000006.1 GCA_009698845.1 Actinomycetota bacterium | reverse complement strand
TCGCAACAAGTCTGTCTCATCATCAATCAAGACTGCTGTTCGCAAGTTTCGCGACGCTGTTGCTAAGGGTGATGCTGCTACAACAACTGCTGAACTCCGCGCCGCTTCAAAGGCTCTCGATATTGCAGTATCAAAGGGTGTTCTCCATAAGAACGCTGCTGCAAACAAGAAGTCTTCAATGGCTAAGGCTGCTGCTAAAGCCGGCGTTCGTTAATTCGAACTCGTCTTCTAAAGATTATCTGAAGATAAAGGTCGCTTAAGTGCCTGCAATCTCCATTGCCAAGGCGCCTCAACCCGCTTCAACAAATCCCGCGCAGATTCGTAATTTCTGCATCATTGCCCATATTGATCACGGCAAATCTACGTTGGCCGATCGCATGCTTCAAATTACAGAGGTAGTTGAAGCACGCAATATGCGCGCGCAGTATCTCGATCGTATGGATATCGAGCGCGAACGCGGAATCACTATTAAGTCACAAGCAGTTCGCTTGCCATGGCGCAGTGGTCTCGATGGACAGGAATATATCCTGAACATGATTGATACACCTGGACACGTTGACTTTACCTATGAAGTTTCGCGCTCGCTTGCTGCATGCGAAGGCGCAGTACTTCTCGTTGATTGCGCACAAGGGATTGAAGCTCAGACACTTGCAAACCTTTATCTTGCAATGGAGAACAACCTCACGATTATTCCTGTTCTCAACAAAATTGATCTCCCTAATGCGCAACCAGAGAAATTCGCAGCAGAACTTGCAGGCCTCATTGGTTGCAAAGTTGAAGAAGTCTTACGAGTCTCTGGAAAAACTGGCGATGGAGTTGCAGATCTTCTCGATCAAATCATTGATCAGATTCCCGCGCCCGTCGGAGATCCTGATGCACCTGCACGCGCACTGATCTTTGACTCGGTCTACGACTCTTATCGTGGCGTAGTTACATATGTTCGCGTTGTTGATGGACGCATTAATCCACGCGAACAAATTCAGATGTTTTCTACAGGTGTTAAACACGAGGCCCTTGAAGTCGGTGTTATTTCCCCAGAACCACTTCCATCTAAAGGTCTTGGTGTTGGCGAGGTAGGTTATTTGATTACTGGCGTTAAGGATGTTCGCCAATCTCGTGTGGGAGATACGATCACAAACTACGCTCGGCCAACGAAAGATCCACTCGGCGGATATAAAGATCCGAAGCCAATGGTCTTCTCAGGGTTGTTCCCGCTCGATGGTGCAGATTTTCCTGTCTTGCGCGATGCTTTAGAAAAATTACAGCTCAATGATGCAGCACTTGTCTACGAACCTGAAAGTTCTGCAGCGCTCGGTTTTGGTTTCCGTTGCGGCTTCCTTGGTCTTCTCCATATGGAAATTGTGCGAGAACGCTTAGAGCGCGAAGCAAAACTGAACCTTATTTCAACTGCTCCCAACGTGGTGTATCGCGTAACCATGGAAGATGGCAAAGAGTTTGTTGTTACCAACCCATCAGAATTTCCTGATGGAAAGATTAATAACGTCAAAGAGCCAATCGTAAAATCAACTATTCTGGCGCCTTCAGAGTTCATCGGAACCATCATGGAACTCTGCCAAGAGCGCCGCGGCGTCATGCTTGGAATGGATTACATCTCAGAAGATCGCGTGGAAATCCGCTACACCTTGCCACTTGCTGAAATTGTCTTTGACTTCTTTGATCAACTTAAGTCTCGTACACGAGGATATGCATCCCTTGACTATGAAGAACTAGGCGATGAAGAAGGCAATCTTGTTAAGGTAGATATTCTTTTGCAAGGCGAAGCAGTCGATGCTTTTAGTGCAATTGTTCACCGCGATAAGGCATATTCATATGGCGTGATGATGACCGGCAAGCTTCGCGAGCTTATTCCACGCCAGCAATTCGAAGTTCCTATTCAAGCTGCAATTGGCTCAAGAATTATCGCCCGCGAATCTATCCGCGCAATCCGTAAAGACGTTCTTGCAAAGTGTTACGGCGGCGATATCTCGCGTAAGCGCAAACTTCTGGAGAAGCAGAAGGAAGGTAAGAAGCGCATGAAGATGGTGGGGCGCGTAGAAGTTCCACAAGAAGCATTCGTTGCAGCTCTTGCAACTGACGCTGATATCGAAAAGATTAAAGCAGCGCGCAAGCTCGAATCCTAAGATCATGCTCTCTTTCTACGTACATATTCCTTACTGCGTACGTCGCTGTGGGTATTGTGATTTCAATACTTACACCCCATCAGAACTTCAAGATGGAGCGACTCTAGAAATTGTCTCTGGTGATTACATCGATGCCGTTCTAAAAGAGTTAGAGAACGCTCCTACTGATGTTGTACCAACAATCTTCTTTGGGGGAGGAACTCCATCTCTACTGCCCCCTAAAGACCTAGGGCGCGTTATCACTGCAATCAAATCACGTAACGGGATCACAGAAGATTGCGAAATCACTTTAGAAGCTAATCCAGATTCAGTAACACAAGAGAAACTCAACGAGTTAATTGCAGTTGGCTTTAACCGCATCTCATTTGGTATGCAATCATCGAATCCCGATGTGCTGAAAGTTCTCGATCGCACACATAACCCTGAAAATGTGCGCCTTGCAGTTGATATGGCTCGTCGCGCGGGATTTGGATCAATTTCTGTCGATCTCATTTATGGAGCACCTGGTGAGACTTTGGCAGATTGGGCGAACACAGTTAAAGAGGCACTCTCTTTAAATACCGATCACATCAGCGCATACGCACTCATTATTGAAGAAGGTACAAAGTTAGCTGCGCAGATTAAGCGCGGGGAATACACAATGCCAGACGACGACTTAATGACGGATATGTATCTACTTATTGATCAGCAGTGTCTACAAAAAGGTTTGAAGTGGTATGAACTCTCTAATTGGTCAAAGCCTGGCCACCAATGTCGCCACAATATTGCGTATTGGAAATCTGCAAATTGGTGGGGACTTGGCCCAGGTGCGCATTCGCATATAGATCAGAAACGATTCTGGAATGTGAAACATCCAAATGCGTATAAGGAAAAAGTCTTTGCAGGTCAGTCACCAATAAAGGATTCGGAAATACTTAACGATGAGCAGAAGAAATCGGAATACATCATGCTCGCAATTCGTATGCCAGAAGGTGTAAAGAAAGCTGCGCTCACTGTTGCGCAGTATGAGCGCGTGATGGAGTACATCAAGAGTGGCCACGTCATCGAGCGAGAGAACGCTCTGGCCCTTACCCCTACAGGGCGGATGATTGCTGACCGCCTTACGCAAGAAATGCTTCGCTAACCCTTGCGCGCTAAGATTGCCAAACTATGACCAGTGATCGCCGCCTCGAGATTCTTCGCGCAATTGTCGATGAATACGTGGAAACGCAAGTGCCAGTCGGCTCAAAAGCAATCGCCGATAAGCGCTCTCTTGGGATTAGTCCTGCAACGATTCGTAATGAGATGGCAGTTCTTGAAGAAGAGGGCTTGATAACTCAGCCACATACAAGTGCTGGACGCATACCTACTGACCTTGGTTACAGACTTTTTGTAGATAAATTGGCAGCGGTTAAGCCGCTATCGACTGCAGAGCGACGAGCAATTGAGACCTTTCTAGAAGGTGCACATGACCTTGATGATGTTGTAAAGCGCAGTGCAAAGTTATTGGCAGATATCACTAAGCAAGTTGCAGTGGTGAAGTACCCAAATATTGGTGATTCACATGGACGAGAATTGATGGCTATCTCTGGAACTGCAAATCTCGCGCGATCAGGTGAAGACTTGGGACCAACTCTTTCTCCAATCCTGGAAGCACTTGAAGAGCAAGTTGTTCTCCTCCGCCTTCTCAGTGATGCGCATCCAACAGTGCACGTAACTATTGGCAGCGAACAGTTAGAGACAAACTTGCAGACAACTTCTCTGGTCACCGTTGGATATGGGGCAGATCCATCACTTGGTTCACTTGGAGTATTAGGACCAACGCGTATGGATTACGCAGCTTCTATCTCAGCTGTCTCTGCTGTAGCTCGTTATGTCGGTCGATATATTGTTGAGAGTGCTAAGTAATGGCAGATTATTACGGCCTGCTTGGACTTGATCGTGGTGCATCACAAGATGACATCAAAAAGGCATATCGAAAAATTGCTCGTGAGTTACATCCGGATGTAAATCCTGATCCAGAGGTACAAAACAAGTTCAAAGAAGTTACTGCTGCCTATGACACCTTAAGTGATCCGCAGAAACGCCAGCAATATGACATGGGTGGTCAAGGTGGATTCGGTGGCGGCTTCGGAGGCGGCTTCGGCGGCGGTGGATTTAGCGACATCATGGATGCATTCTTCGGTGGCGGAGGAAATCGTGGACCGCGTCCACGTATGCGCCAAGGACAAGATGCACTTATTCGAATTGAAGTAGATCTTAATGAAGCTTGTTTTGGCACTGAACGAGATATCACTCTCGAATCAGCTGTTGTCTGCAACAAGTGCGAAGGTCACGGAACTGCAAACAACAGTGCGCCAACAATGTGTCCTGTCTGTAAAGGCCGCGGGGAAACTCAATTCGTTCAGAAATCTTTCCTTGGCCAAGTAATGACATCCCGCCCATGCAATAACTGTTCTGCTTATGGAACTGTCATCACAGATCCTTGTCGTGAGTGCGGCGGCGATGGTCGAGTCCGTGCTCGACAGACAATCAACATTAAAGTCCCTGCAGGTGTTGAGACCGGAAACCGAATTCAGATGGCAGGACGCGGTGAAGTCGGACAAGGCGGCGGACCTGCAGGTGATTTATATGTAGAAATTGTCGAATCTGATCACGAATCCTTACTTCGTGATGGCGATAACTTACATATTGCTATCGAAGTTTCATTCGCTGCAGCCGCGCTCGGTACATCCGTGCAGGTCGAATGCCTAGATGGTCCAGTAAAGGTAGATATCAAGGGTGGAACTCAGAGTGGAACAACTATTCCCGTAAAAGGCAAGGGTATGACTCGCCTTCGCACCAACAATCGTGGTGATCTGATTGTTCATGTTGATGTCGCTACTCCACACAAACTAAGTCGCGATCAAGAGAAGCTGCTCAAAGAATTTGCATCATCGCGAGGTGAAAAAGAGGGCGATGTAAAGGTTAAGGGACATAAAGATGGATTGTTCTCAAAATTCAGAGATGCGTTTAACCGCTAATGCTGACTCTCTTTTTTGTTGAAGATCTACCCAAAGCAGTTGGCGAGCAGTACGAATTCAAAAACGAAGATGCACAGCATGCGATTCGTGTATTGCGCACAAACGTAGGGGATATCTTCAATCTCAGTGATGGCAGAGGAGCTTGGTCACGAGTTGTAGTGCGCACATCTGAGAAAAAGGTCCTTCATGTTGAAGTTGTTGAATCTGGTTTTGAAGAAGCGCTGAGTACCTCATTCACAGTCATTCAGGCGATACCCAAGGGAGATCGAGTTAAGGAAGCAATCGAACTTTCTACCGAAGGTGGCGCAGACCGAATAGTGATGTGGAAAGCAGCGAGAAGTATCGGAAAATCTGATGACAAAATCGAAAAACTTCAAGTAACAGCGCGAGAGGCAAGCAAACAGTCTCGACGTTTTAGGATTCCGGCAGTGGTCGGAGTAGCAACAACGGAAGACATCATTGATGAGATTGCTCGTGTTGATCTTGCCCTGGTCTTTCATGAAAGCGCTACTGCAAAACTTTCGCAAGTGATTAATCCAGCAGCAAAGAAAATTGCAATCATCATTGGCCCAGAGGGTGGATTAACTGATGAAGAAGTCGATTCCTTCGCTGCAGCCGGAGCCAAGGTTGTGGTGATGGGTAGACCCGTTCTGCGCTCAGCACATGCGGGTTTGGCTGCCCTTTCTGCACTCAACACTGCACTTTCCGTGTGGTGAATTCGACCTATTAACGATAGATTTTCAGCTATATGGAACGCCTGTTAATCACCGTCCCACCCGCCATTCCGATGGTTTCACTCGTCGGAGTTTCCGATGCAAATATGTTGGCAATAGAAGCGGCATTTCCTTCAGTTAATGTCACAGTTCGAGGAAATGAAATCACTCTACGCGGTCCGCATATCGATTGCCTTGCACTCGAAAAACTCATTACCGAAATGATGGTCGTAATCCGCTCAGGACAATCACTTAATGTTGATGCGGTAACTCGAAGCATTGCAATGTTAGAGGCAGAACCAGTCCAGCATCCCGGAGAAGTACTCTCACTCAATATTGTTTCTAATCGCGGCAAGACGATTCGTCCTAAGACTGCAAATCAGAAGCTGTATGTAGATGCCATTGAAGAGAACACGATCACATTTGGAATCGGCCCAGCTGGTACCGGTAAGACATATCTTGCAATGGCAAAAGCTGTAGCGGCCCTGCAGGCGAAGAAAGTAAATCGCATCATTTTGTCACGTCCTGCAGTTGAAGCAGGAGAGAAGCTGGGATTCTTGCCAGGGACACTCAATGAAAAAATCGATCCATATCTTCGTCCACTTTTCGATGCGCTGCACGACATGATTGATTCAGATTCGATTCCACGCCTGATGCAGACCGGCATTATTGAAGTTGCTCCGCTTGCATTTATGCGCGGACGTACTCTCAATGATGCTTTTATTGTTTTGGATGAAGCGCAGAACACAACTCCAGAGCAAATGAAAATGTTTCTGACTCGTCTTGGTTTTGGCTCAAAGATGGTCATTACAGGCGATGTCACTCAGAACGATCTGCCTAATGGACAACGTTCAGGCCTGGCAATTATTAGAGATATTCTCGACGGCGTTGATGACATTTCATTTATGGAGCTCACTGCTGATGACGTTGTTCGTCACCGTCTCATCGGAGATATTGTGAAGGCTTACGATAAATACGATGCAACCAAATCAGTTCCACGTCCTCTTCGTAGCAACTAAGTAGACCCATGACCGTTGAATTAGTTAATAGATCTGGCGCGCTTATCCCCGAAAAGGAAATCACATCGCTCATTAATTATGGAATCACATATATGGAGCTCAATCCCGAGTGCGAGGTTTCCATGAGCTTCATCGATGTACAGGAAATGGAAGAACTTCACATCAAGTGGATGCAAGAAGATGGACCTACCGATGTTCTCTCATTCCCAATGGATATGCCTGAGAAAAAGGGTGACGTCGTGACTCTTGGCGATATCGTGATTGCACCTGCTGTTGCAGCAGCGCAAGCTGCTCGCGCTGGCCACAGCTCCGAACAAGAGATGTACATCCTTGCCACACACGGTTTATTGCACATACTGGGTTATGACCATGCAGATAAAGATGAAGAAAAAGTGATGTTTGCACTTCAGGAAAAAATAGTAGAAGAGTGGAAAAAACAGTGAGTCAATTCGGTAAGAAGTTAAGTCTTGCACTTGCTTTTCTCTATACCCCCATTGCAAAAGGCGTTATTGCTCTGGGAAATTTGATTACACCAGGTAAAGGTTTTCAGTGGGGTCTATTCACCAACGAAAACGAACTTCGTGAACTCATGGATCATGCTCATGATCGTGGTCTCGTTGAATCCGATGAGCATGAAATGTTGCAGAATGTTTTTGAGCTGGGGGATACCCTAGTCAGAGAGCTTATGGTTCATCGCACAGACATGGTCTGGATCGAAAAAGATAAATCTCTTCGCCAAGCGCTTTCACTCGCTCTTCGCTCTGGCTATTCACGAATACCAGTTACTGGTGAGAACATTGATCGAATCGTCGGAATCGCTTATGTGAAAGATTTAGCTAAGCGCGCCCTTGATCATCATGAGGCCGAGACCACCGAAAAAGTTGAACAGCATATGCGCCCCGCTGTCTTTGTTCCAGAGAATAAGGAAGCTGCAGAACTACTTAAAGAGATGCAGCGCGACCAAATTCACTTGGCCATCGTTGTCGACGAGTACGGTGGAACAGCCGGAATCATTACTATCGAAGACATCATTGAAGAAATCGTTGGCGAAATTGCGGACGAATACGATGATGGTGTCGAGGAATTCAACTGGATCTCTGAGACCAAGGCGCGCGCTAAGGCATCGATGCACATTGAAGATTTAGCAGATGAGCTAAAAATTGAGATGGATCGCGAAGAGTTCGAAGATGTGGATACCATCGGTGGATACATGGCAGAGAAACTTGGGCGAGTACCAATTGCAGGGTCAACGATTAACTTGCATGGTTATTCAATAACTTCGGAGCGTCCAATAGGTCGCAGACGCCGAATTAGCTCAGTTATTATTGAGCGCCTAGATGAGGAGGTTGATGAGCATGAATAATCCAGAAGATACAAAACTTGTCACCCTTGCATCATCAACTTTGGCTCGTAGTGCTACTGAACAAGCTGCTGCACTTCGTGATTCCACTGGGCGCACATATGTTGCGGTAAATGTTGTTTCACCATCACTTAATCTCGATGCTCTTCAAGCCGTTCTGACCGTGGCACTTGCTTCTGGAATAACAGGAATTGAAAGCGTTGTAGTTGTAGGGAGCACACCAAGTGATGCGAGAGTGATTAAAGATTTTGACCCGAATGCCACAGTTTTCTACATAGATTCCACGGGCAGCGAACACTCCATTTAGGCATTGCGCACTCTTAAAAGATAAGATTGGCTCATGCGCGTCGTTCGATTCTCTCCTCAACCTGATGCAGGATTAGGAACCGACCCGCTCTTTGGAATCCTAGAAGATGATAATCAGATTTCGATTATTGCTGGCGATCCGATTTATCACGGTATTCAAAAAACTGCGGCAAAGATTGAACTCACAAAAGTACGTTTGCTCGCGCCAGTGATACCTCGCTCCAAAATCGTTTGCGTAGGTAAGAATTATGCAGATCATGCTGCCGAGATGGGAAGCGCGGTCCCTACCGAACCAATTATTTTCTTGAAGCCAAATACCTCAGTTATTGGCCCAGGGGACACCATTGTCTGGCCAGCTATGGCGCCCTCAATAGATTTCGAAGCAGAACTTGCAATTGTTATTGGCCGTGTATGTAAAGAAGTTCCTAAGGAACGCGTCAATGATGTGATCTTTGGATACACCATTGCAAACGATGTCACCTCTCGTGAAATTCAGAAGAGAGACGGACAATGGATGCGTGCAAAGTCTTTCGATACTTTTTGTCCTATTGGGCCCTGGATTGAGACCGAATTCGTACCCGGCAATCAAAGAATCACCACAACGCTTAACGGGGAAATTAAGCAGGATGCAACACTTTCCCAAATGATTTTCTCGATTGAAGATATTGTTCATTTCGTTACTCAGGTAATGACACTCTTGCCAGGAGATATCATCATCACTGGAACCCCAGCGGGTATTGGCCCAATGCCAGAGAAATCCACGGTTGCAATGTCAATCGAGGGCCTTGGCCAACTAACAAATAAGGTGAGCGCAAAACCATGACAGCGAAAAAAGTTAAAGTCCGTTTTGCTCCATCACCAACAGGAGACTTGCACGTTGGAAATATCAGAACTGCACTGTTTGACTGGGCATATGCTCGTCATACAGGTGGAACATTTCTCTTTCGCATAGAAGATACAGATACAACTCGCGTCACTGACGAATATATCAATGCAGCGATTGACACATTGAAATGGCTTGGACTCCAGTGGGATGAAGGCCCAGAAGTAGGTGGACCTAATGGTCCATATCTGCAATCACAGCGTTTAGATATTTATGCAGAGTGGGCTCAGAAGTTTTTGACTCAGGGCGATGCTTATCACTGCTATTGCTCGCCGGATGAATTGGAGGCTGTTCGCGAAGCCCAACGCAAAGCAAATGTTGCACCGGGCTATAACGGCCACTGTCGAAATCTGACCGCAGATCAGATTGCAGCATTTAAGGCAGAAGGTCGCGAAGCCGTTGTACGCATGCGTATGCCCGATGGCACAACAACATTCGTAGATGAAATTCGTGGAGAAGTCACCTTCGATCACAAGTTTGTTCCGGACTTTGTGATGGTGCGTGCTGATGGATCTCCTCTCTACACACTCGCTGTTGCCATAGACGATGTTTTAATGGGCGTCACGCACGTTCTTCGTGGCGAAGATTTACTGTCCTCAACTCCTCGCCAGATACGTGTCTACCAAGCAATGGGTATCAAGCCTGAGGATTACCCAGTTTTCGCTCATCTTCCCTTTGTTATGGGGCAAGATAATGCAAAACTTTCTAAGCGTAACGGTGAAGTTTCCATCGCTTGGTATAGAGAGCAGGGTTATTTGCCCGAGGCAATCTGTAATTATTTAGCGCTGCTTGGTTGGTCACCAGGTGATGACCGCGAAAATATCTCGATGAAAGAACTGACCGAACTCTTTACTGTCGAAAAGGTGCATTCTTCACCCGCACGCTTTGATATGAAGAAGCTTGAGGCAATTAATGGCGACAAGATTCGCGCACTTTCACTAGAAGAATTCGCACAATGGACTCTGCCATTCTTGATCAAAGCAGAAGTAATTTCAGGAACTGACTCTGAAATTGCACTTGTTAAGAAGGCGCTGCCGCTTATTCAAGAGCGCATCGTAAAGTTAGATGAAGCACCTGCCCTTCTTAAATTCCTCTTTGTTGCCAATTTCCAGGTTGATGCAGATGCTGTATCTAAAATTACAGATGGTGCTGCTAAGGATATTCTTAAGCGCTCACTTAAAGAGTTGCAGAGCGTCGATACCTGGAATCACGAATCAATCGAAGCCGTACTTCGTTCATCGTTGATTGAAGAGCTAGGGTTAAAACCACGTATTGCATTTACGGCACTTCGTATTGCAACAACGGGAAGCACAATCTCGCCGCCGCTGTTTGAGTCGATGGAATTGCTAGGTAAGGATGCTTGCCTAGAACGCATTTCTGCCGCTCTAGCCTTGTAAATTTCACTCAACCAGTGGGGTAAACTTCTCACCTTGCACTAGGCATGAAAAACCGATGGGCAAAAAAATTGAATATTGGGGTATGGGGTAATTGGCAGCCCTGCTGATTCTGGTTCAGTAAGTCTAGGTTCGAGTCCTGGTACCCCAGCGCAGTTGCAGTACAACTTAATAGACTTGTCCTAGTAGTTATTTTTGGCACGGCCCCGTCGTCTAGCGGCCTAGGACTCTGGCTTCTCAAGTCAGCTACGAGGGTTCGAATCCCTTCGGGGCTACAATCTGTTATCCGTATCGATAGGAATCGAGAAAATTATGGCATTTGCACAACGTGTTGATCTCACTGATGTGCAAGTGAAAGCACTCTCACTTCTTGTCGATGGTCGTCTCTCTCAAAATGAATCTGTTCTCGATGCTCATGGTCGCGATGAATCCGCATTTCCACCTATTCGCCCATCTGCAGTTGTCATGGTTCATTCCACCGAAGAAGTCTCGAAAGTTCTTGCATACTGCAACGCAGAGAAAATCCCTGTGGTTGCTTTCGGTGTGGGTTCATCACTTGAAGGCCATGTTTTGCCTCTCTTTGGTGGCATCTCACTCGACCTCAGTGAGATGGATTCGATTCTCAAAATTTCTCCAGATGATTTAACAGTCACTGTGCAGGCAGGCGTGAAGCGCGTTGCACTTAACAAGAAGTTAGCTAATGACGGTTTGTTCTTCTCGGTAGATCCTGGTGCAGATGCAACTATTGGTGGAATGACTTCAACTGGCGCTGCTGGAACCACCACAGTGCGCTACGGATCTATGCGTGAGAATGTACTAAAGCTCACTGCAGTATTGGCCGATGGCACAGTAATTCATGCAGGTCGCGAGACTCGTAAGTTATCTGCAGGATATGACTTAGCGCGCTTAATCGTGGGATCCGAAGGAACTCTCGCAGTTGTCACTGAAATTACTCTGCGCCTATTTGGTATCCCAGAGAAGATGGCTGCTGCGGTCTCTCGCTTCCCAACACTTTCAGATGGCGTGCAAGCTGCTATTGCGATTGTGCGATCAGGTGTGGCTATTGCACGCTGCGAATTTCTTGATGCGCAATCAATTAAGAATGTTAATGCCCACGATGGATTAAGCCTCGAAGAAGCCCCAACACTTCTCTTTGAATTCCATGGATCTCCTCGCGGCGTAGAAGAAGATGCAAAAGTTGTTCAAGAAATCACTTCAGAATTTGGCGGAACTAACTTTGAGTGGACCACCGAAGAAGGTCAACGACGAAAGTTATGGCAAGCCCGACACAATGCGTATTGGGCGGGTATCGCTGCTCATCCTGGAAGACGTGGCATCAGTACAGATGCAGCAGTTCCACTTTCCAGGTTAGCCGATGCGGTTACGGTTGCTGAAAATATCTTGAAGGACTCAGGATTCCCATTCTCGATACTCGGCCATGTCGCTGATGGAAACTTCCACACTTTTATTCTTACCGATCCTGGAAAACCTGAAGAGTTAGATCAAATTCGTGCCCTTACACATAAAACAACATCTGAGATTATTGCAATGGGTGGAACATGCACCGGCGAGCACGGAATTGGTGTTGGCAAGATTGACTCTCTCATGGAAGAAGCAGGCGAGACATCGGTTGCAGTGATGAGATCGATAAAGGCAGCACTTGATCCAAATGGGATTCTCAATCCCGGCAAAATCTTTCACTAGAGTGCGCCATCATGAGAAAAATACTGATCCTAGATTCGCGCGATAACATCGCCGTCTGCCTAGTCGATCTTGAGATAGGTGATACTGTCGAACAAGATGACATCTCCATTAAGGTTTTAAACAGGATTCCGCGTGGCCACAAGATTGCGACCCAAGTGATTTCAAAGAATGACGGAGTCATCAAATACGGTGAGCGCATGGGGCATGCAGTTGCACCTATTGCTATCGGTGAGCATGTTCACGTCCACAATATCTTGGGCGATCGACTTTCATCGGCGCAGTCATGAGTACCGTTATCAAGGGATACGCTCACGGAAATCGTGGCAGTGGAATTCGCAATCACCAACTTATTCTTCCATCCGTTATTTGTTCTACTCATGTTTCCCGTCGCATTGCCACCGAAATTGAGGCCGTCACTTTTGCCCATCAACACGGTTGCGCGATAATCGGAGATGACGTTGCAGGTATTGATAATTTCTTTATCCAGTTAGCTGACCATCCCAATGTGAATTCAGCTCTTGTTATTGGCCTTGGTTGCGAAACTATCCAAGGACAGGAACTTGCCGCGAAGTTGCTTGAGCGCAATGAATCGACTCAGTACAGAATCATTCAAGAAAGTGGTGGAGTAGAAGGCACCGTTGCAGCTGGAGTGAAAGCAGCACGAGAGTTAAATACTTCATTTGTGCCAGTTCCTGCAGAGATCACAACTCTTCGCGTGGGAATTGATAATGGTCGCGATTATCCGGGGATGACGAATCTCAGAGGTCTTCTTGAAGCAGCTGGCCACACAGTAATAATTTCAGATTCACCATTTTCATCTGCCGAATCCTTCTCTCGTTTAGCACAAGAGAAAGCGCACATCGTAATTAGTTTTCCGAGTGAAACACAGCCACCTTCAGGATTCCCACTTTTTCCAGTTATCAATGTCGCAAGTTCGAGCGTCCTGCACCAGGCGATTCGCGCTGATTTTGATATAGCAGAATCACAGGTCGAGGCAGATATCACCGCTTTGATCGAATCAGTTGCAAATGGAATTCACACTATTGCAGAGAAGAATAAAAGTGGTGAAATCCGAGCACCGCGAGTTGTCAGGAGCGTGTGATGAGCGAAAAGCTATTTGCTTACTTACGCGATGACGGCCGTTGGGGACTGCGTAACAATGTCCTAGTTCTTCCGCTGCATTCTGCGTTAGCTTCTAGTGCTCGCACAATTGCCGACACATCTGACGGAGCCGTGGCAATTAGTCACGATTGGTCTGGCGAGATTGATAGCGATCTTACGCGCATACTATTTACCCTCTCTGGGTATGCATCAAATCCAAATAATTACGCGGTCGTTTTTCTGATTATTGGAAGCGCCGAAGAGAAATCAATCATCGATGGTGCGCAAGCGTTAGGACTTAAGAATTTTACAGTTCTTTCATTACCTGAAATCGGCTCACTTGAGAAATTGCAATCAGATGCACTTGTAGTTGCCAATAAATATGTTGTTGAAGCAAAATCACAAAAACGCATAGAGGCGCCATGGAGTGCAATCGTTCTGGGACTCGAGTGCGGCGGTTCTGATGCTCTCTCGGGAATTACTGCCAATCCAGCTCTCGGCGTAGCTAGTGATCGTCTCGTTGAACTGGGTGCAACGTCTGTCCTAGGTGAAACAACAGAAATTCTTGGAGCAGAACATTTACTCGCCGCCCGCGCGATTGACCCTGAAGTAGGAAAACGAATTGTTGCCATGGTTTCTCGTTATGAAGCATCGATTAACTACGAGGGAATCGACATTCGCGGTGCGCAGCCATCTCGTGGAAATATCGAAGGTGGACTTTCTACCCTGGAAGAAAAATCTTTAGGCGCAGCAAAGAAAGCTGGAAATGCGCCACTTACAGGAGTACTGGAATTTGGCGAAAGACCATTGACGCCAGGTTTGTACTTTATGGATACCCCAGGTCATGACATTGAACAGCTTGCAGGATTCGGCGCAGGACATATAAATGTTGTCGTATTTACATCTGGTCGCGGAACACCAACTGGTTCTGCGATTATGCCGACCATAAAAGTTTCAACAAATACGCCAATGTATTCTGCAATTCCAGATCTCATTGATCTAGATGCCGGCACGATTGCCGACGGAATTGAGACTCTTGCTCAAGTCGGAGATCGCATTTTCGATGAAATCATTGAAGTTGCAAACGGGAAGCTGACAAAGGCAGAACGTGGGGGACACCACGAATTTGCTCTTTCGCGAATGTATAAAACAGTAATTGGTGAATACCAATAGTTTTAAAGGTTTTGACCAGTATTAGCGATCGAGTATGTTCTGCTTCGGGTCATAAGCAGTTCCGTTACGGCGCTTAGCAATTGCACTTAACGCCTCGAGCACAACGCGGTTAGCCAAAATTGCCGTGATGTCCGCGCTATCAAATGGCGGCGCAACTTCTACAACATCGATGCCAACAACTGGAAGTTCCAGACAAATCCGGCGAACGGCTTCAAGTAATTCTCGCGAAGTCATCCCACCTGGTTCTGGTGTCCCTGTACCGGGGGCCATACCTGGATCAACAACATCGATATCTACAGATAAGAAGACGCCATCGCACCCATTAGTAAGCGTTGCAAATGATTCATCGAGCACTTCTTTAAGCCCACGATGATGAATTTCCGTCATCTCATACGAACGCATTCCTTGATCGCGCATCCACTCGAGAGTTTTGCTATCTGGCCAATATCCACGAAGCCCTAATTGCAAGAAGCGATCTCCGCGAACATAACCTTCATCAATAAGACGACGCATCGGAGTTCCGTGACCGACTAGCGCTCCCCATTGATCCTCACCGGTGTCAGCGTGTGCATCAAAGTGAATCATCGATACTTTGCCGTGACCTAAATGATTTGCAATGCCTGCAACATCTGCCGATGCGATGGAGTGATCTCCGCCTAACACGACAGCGATTGCACCTGCTCGCGAAATCTTCTCTGTTGCTTCGCGCAATACGGCAAGAGATGCAACCAAATCTCCACCAGGCATGAGCAAATCACCTGCATCAAAAACTTTCAGATCTTTCAATCCATCTGTACGAAGTGCAAGATGTGGGCGTTGCCCATCATGGGGCAAGTAATCGCCACCACGGATTGCTTGTGGCCCAAATTTCGCACCCGAGCGATGAGAAGTTCCGCTATCAATAGGAGCTCCCACGATGATGACATCTGCACCCTTATATGTTGATGGGTCATCAAGATCGCATGCCGGAATACCTAAGAATGTGAATGCGGGGCCATACATATTGCCGTGGTTAGCCATGGCAAAATCATATAGCCGGAACTATCATCACCACATGTCACTTGCCCTAGTCACCGGAGCATCACGCGGAATCGGTCGCGAAATTGCACTAGCCCTTGCCAGCGCTGGCCATCAGGTAATCGCCGTCTCTCGCACACCGAATAAAGATGAAACCAATCAACGCATCACATCTATTGCTGGCGACATAAGCGATCTCGCATTCGTCAACGACCTTCACGAACAAGTTCAACGTGATCATGGCAATATAGAAATTCTTGTCAATGCTGCAGGCATCTTTGGACCCATCGCTCTGATTAAAGATAGCAATCCACACCAGTGGCTAGAAACAATGATGATTGATGCCATCTCTTGCTATTACACATCGCGTGCATTCTTGCCTGCAATGTTAGATGCACGGTGGGGACGCATTATCAATCTCAGTTCTGCTGCAGCTCTTCATCAACCAGGCAAACTCAATAGCGCATACGCCACTGCAAAAGTTGCACTCAATCAATTCACTCGCCACCTTGCGGCTGAGATAAGCGGAAGTGGTGTCACTGCCAATGTTATTCACCCCGGCGATGTTCGCAGTGAAATGTGGGCTGATATCAGCGCTAAGGCAGATGCACTTGGCGAGGCCGGCGTAGATTACAAATCATGGGTTGATTGGGTTGAAAAGACCGGGGGAGATGATCCCAAGAAAGCTGCCGATCTGATTATGAAATTAGTGAGTGATGAATCAGCCAACATCAACGGTGAATTCCTTTGGATTGATAATCCACTACAAGCACCAATCGACAGTTGGGATAAACCTGTCGATGCACCGCCATGGCTGTAGCTAAAACCAAGAACGGAGTCCCACCGAAGATTTGTCTTCGCTGCGATCGTCCATTTGAGTGGCGAAAGAAATGGGCTCGCGATTGGGAGAACGTGAAGTACTGCTCTGAAAAATGTAAGGCGGGCAAGTAGTAGCGAGAAGAAAACTACGGCAACTTCACCACTGTTTCGACAATCGAATCAGCAGTTGCATCCGCACCTAAATCAATACTGACATTGGTAGAAAAGCCCCTCAGCGTTGCCTCTGATAAAAAGACCATCTGCGCCGCAATATCTGTCATCCAGTAAAAAGCCCCCGGTCCAACTTCCTCGATAATCTCTTGCGCCCGTAAAAGCGCAGCATCACTGAACTTCTCGATTCCATTGCGATCATCTTCAATTACCTGCAATAAATAATCGCGAACCATCGCAGCATCTGCCTTGACTCGCTGATGCGTATCAAGGATCTCCGTGAGCTCGCGATCCATTGCCTTATGACGAAACCATGTGAACATGCAATAAAGATAGGAGAGAGGACTGACATCCTCTAAATGTGCGCGTGTACACCCTTGAGATTGCCTCGCATCCAGAGCGATAATGAACCATGACGCAGTTTCCAGTTATCCCAGCAAGCGAGTTTCAGCTTCGTAAGGCGAATATTCAGAAGTTGATGCAGGCACACTCAATCGACCTACTCTTCTTCTACGGAGATGATCGAGCGGTATTTGGTGCAAATCACACACGTTGGCTTACAAATTATGCTGCGCATTTTGAGCCAATCCTCACTGTGGTTCCTCGCCAAGGAGATATTCATTCTGCGACAGGTGCAGAAAGTGAAACGTTCTATGACAACACCGCCAAGATCGGTTCTATTCATGTTGTCAACGAATTCAATATGCCTGAAGAAGAGTATCCATACACCAAGCCAATTAGCTTTAAATCTTTCCTAGATATCCTGCTTCAGGAAGCAGGCACTTCGAGTGCACGTATTGGTTTTGTGGGTGAGAGCGCATTTCCGCATTGGTTAGTAGAACTCATTAATTCTTTCTCATTTGCCAAGGTGTCGATGGATAGATTCGAACTCGACTATCGCATGTTGCGGGCATCAAAGAGTGCAGCAGAGATTGCAGTCTTCAAGTATGGATTTGAAATCGCTGAAGCTGGTCTGAATGCTGGCATTGATGCACTTGCAATTGGAGTCTCAGAGCGCGAAGTTGCTGCAGAGATTGAATACACAATGCGCAAGATGGGATCAGAAGGAAGTGGAATCGACACAATTGTTGGATTTGGAAAAACAAATACCTATCCAATTTTGACTCGAACAACTATGAACACTCTCAAAGCTGGCGACCTTGCACTACTTACCGTCGCACCTCGCTACGAGGGTTATCACGGAGTTATTGCACGACCAGTTTCAATGGGTCCTGCACCTAAAGAAGTGAGGTTCGCAATTGATACAGCTATCGAAGCATCAGCTGCTTCTGAAGCTCAGCTGAAAGTCGGAGCAGTGGGTGCAGATATTTCTGGCGCAGGCTTAGATGTGTTACGCAAGGCAGGTCTTATAGATCTCTGCGTTTATTCAGGAATTCACAGCATCGGAACTTCAGAGTTTGAGCCACCAATACTCACATCTGTCTCTGATTTTGTTGTGCCAGATAATGCATTTTTATCAATCGATGTTCCACTGTTCATGGCACCGTGGGGTGGGTTTAGAGTTGAAACCGGCTTCTTGGTGAGCAACACAGGAAACATCCGCTTTTCAAAGACTGCACCTGCATATTTGGAGAAGTAGAACTTCCGCGAGTAAGTTTTTTAGTGAGTGAATTCTGATCCTAGAATGAGCGAAGGTTAAGGTGCCTCGCTAGGAATTTCCTTGAGGCTAGTTTCTAAATATGGAGTAGATATGGCAGATGAATTTGGCAGGAATCGGGAGGTATTATTGTGAATATGAAGCACCTCCCAAAGTATGCCAACCTGATTGCCCTCTGTCTGTGCTTGGCATCGCTAGTCGCACCGCAGGCAGCTGCTGCAACTCTTTCCATTACGGGCGTTCCAGCTGTTGCGTACCCGGGGGTTCCATTTAAATTTAAAATCACAGGTATATCAGGAGATAACTGCGTTCTTTCAAGCCCTGGCGGAAAAACAACTCCGTTTGTTCTTGGGGCAAACGGCAATACAGTGACTCACACTCCGGGCAACGCTCTTGGAAGTTACAACTTCAATGTGCACTGTACAAATTCTGGCCAATCAAATTTTTCAGTTGAAGTTAAAGCATCTCTTGGAACAACATCACAGGAAGCAGCAACTCCGGCTGCGCAGATTCCTGCAGCAGCAATCCCAGATGGAAAGTCTCCCGTCAGTTCTTCAAATGGAAAAATAGATGTAACGATTTGGCCAATTTATTACCCGCTGACAGTTGGGTATAAAGATTGTCCCTATTCAGCCGTAAAAGTCACGAAAACAGATGGATCAGATTTTATTGAGGGTGAAAATATTGAAGTAAGAGTTGGTGGCAGAATAATGATTCAGCCGTCAGGAAGCAGATTTGATGGACTTGTGTCGAGTGTCAATTCAACAAGAATGGTTGTGCCAAGCCCTTACACAAAGAGAATGCCAAAAATACTCTCAGGTGTGATTTACTTCTGCGGAGATAGCTTTAGTCAATTTTCAAACGCCTCGAGTCCAACAGTAGCCGAAGTTCAAGTTTCACTTCTTAGCATGATTACTCTTCAAACTGTACTGAAGATGAATATTTCAATTCTTCCAAAGAGTCCAGAAATCATCGCCATCGATAATGTTCGCACACAATGCGAATTTGGTTGGATGCAGACGAAATTTGATTCCAACATAGTTCTTGAACAAATACAGAAGCCGGGCAAGATTGGCGGAATTACTAAGTTCAAAGGAACTCTTTTTAGGCATGGCCTATTGGCTTCATTCGACACACTTGAAGTCCGAGCGTATGGCGAAGGTGTCATGGACTTAGGCAAATTGCTAGCCCAGGCTACTACTGATGCAAATGGTCAATTTGAATTATCTTTCAAGGCAGTAAAGAGTTTTTCAAGTACTTTTCCAAGTTATGACTTTATGATTCCTGAGCGAGCCGAACCAATTGGAATCTTCTCTGGCCCATTTGTCGCATTCAGTTTTAATGTATCTCTGAATATGAATAAGCAAGGGGAGTACAGCCCCGTATTACAGGATTGGATTCCAACTTTTCCGTCCAAGTGCCTGAATGCCTACAGTGCCTACCAAGCGAGTTACCCAATCGGTAAAGGTTCTCTCTTTCAGGATGATCGCCACCCAGTCGCCTTGTATGCAGCGAAAAAAACTTTATACGGTTTCAAAAATAAGAAATCCTTTCAAAGCATTAGTGACTCTGGTTCAAGCAGCGGCGGAGGGCGTTGTTCAGTCAGGGGATACACAACTAAGACCGGCAAGAGGGTTAGCAGTTATACGCGAAGTTGTTGATTCAAGGAACCTGAACCTACCTCTACCATCGTGGATACTTCGAGCATGCAGATCCTTCGCCGACTTCCTCAAGTACTGCTGGGCTTGGCACTTGCCTATGCAGGAATTGGGCATCTGACCACAAGTCGCCAAGAGTTTCAGGCACAAGTCCCGACGTTATTTAAAGAGTATGCCGACTTTGTTGTGCTTGCTTCAGGGGTAGTAGAAATACTTCTTGGCCTTAGCTTGATTGCGCTGTGGAAGTATCGAGTGCAAGTCGGCTGGGTAGTTGCCTTCTTCTTCATCGCAGTGTTCTGGGGAAATATCTCGCAATATATAAATGGCGTGGATGCTTTTGGTTTAGATAGCGACCAAGCGCGATTAATCCGCCTCTTCTTCCAACCACTTCTAGTTATCTGGGCGCTGGGAAGCACTGGTGCATGGAGTAGTTACCGAGCTAGAAAGAAGTAACTTCTATTCGAAGTCGCCACCGCGGCCAGTTAATCGATTCTTCTTCTTTCTCGAACCATCAAAACGCGTTACCAGAGCTATGACCGCAATCGCATAGATGGCAATAACTACAAAACCAAATTCCATTTACTTACCAAGCACTGCCCACACAACGAGAGCGAAGATCGCAATATCAAGACCCACAATTGCAATAGCAGAAAGCGAGAGCAAGCCACGTGAATCAGCAATCTTCTTTGTCAGCGCAGAAGGGTTTGCTACCTTCTTGAGATCAAGTAACAGCGCTTCGCCTTCACGAACTGCTGCGTACTGGCTAATTGTTGCCAAGATTCCTGTCGCAGCTGCTACACCGAGAGCTAGAAACTTTGCTGATTCAGGCCCTTTGTGAAAAACATGCAGAGCCGAAAGCACTGTGATTGCAATTAACACCAATGCCGGTGCAACCTGTGCCTGAATAATCTGCACGCGCATCTTGTTCCACTGCTGAATTAAGTCCTTCTCATTCATTGTTGTTACCTCTCCTAGAAACCTTTAATCCCCACGGGATCTCCGCAAGGTTAAGTGCTTAGACCAGCGACCGCACCTTGAATCTCAACTTCCTGACTTATCCGCGCACAATTCAGCAGCTTTTTCATTTGCAAAGTCGAGATTTGATCCAGTCTCATCCAGCAACTTAGCCGCTTCGGTCTCTAGGCACTGTGAGTAGGTCTGGGTATCACCAGACTCTGATTCTTTTTCGCCCCCACACCCCGTAAGAGTGAATGCAGCTGTGATGGCCAGGAGAGATAGGAGTTTAATTTTCATGAGGAAATAGTAGGGAGCCCCACAAGAAAATCAATAGCAGTTCGGGAGGCAGCAATTAACCCTTTACGCTGCCGCTGGCCAAACCAGAGACAATGCGTTTTTGGATAAGCAGGAAGAAGATCAATGGTGGCAAGGTGTAAATCATCGCTGCCGACATAACTCGATCAAGGGGAGTAGCAAGTTCTCCAATTAGCGTTGCCAAGCCTGTGGATGCAACTCGCTTATCAGGATCAAGAATGAAGGTTGTCGCTAGTAGATATTCATTCCAAGCATGGAAAAACGCCATCACAGAACTCGCAACTATTGACGGAGCGATTAGAGGCCAAATGATTAGTCTTTGAATCTTAAAGATTGAGCAACCATCAATTGTTGCTGCCTCTTCAATTTCGTAAGGAACATTGTCAATGGCGCCCTTCAAAATCCATACAGTTATCGGCATTACGAAGGCAGTATTTGCAACAATCAGACCGTAGAGGCTGTTGATGAGCCCCAGTTTAATAAACAGCGCATACAAAGGAATAAGAAGTAACGCCTCCGGAAGCATCTGAGTCGCAAACATAATGAAGCCTACGAATCCTTTCGCACGGAATCTGCGCCGTGAGATCGCGTAAGCAGCGAAGATGCCCATCAAAAGTGAAGTCAAAGTGCAACCAGCTGCAATGAATGCTGTGTTCTTAAGCCACAGTCCAAGATTGAGAACTTCGAATAAATTGTTATACCCGCCCGATGTTCCAAAATTCGGGTAGAGCTGAGGAACTGCTTTAAACATTTTGCTTGTAGGAAGAAGCGAGGTCGTGAACATCCAATAAATTGGGAAAATAGCAATGAATGCGATGAGAATTGTAAAGGAGGTTATTGACACTTTGCCGATTAACTTTTTCATCGAGTTGACTCCTCAACACGACGCGCAGCTAAGAAGTAGAAGACAGTGCACAGGACTGAGAGAACAAAACCGACTGTCCCGATGGTTGCCCCGTAGCCTAAATTCCCAAATTCGAAACTCTCTCTAAAGAGGCGTACAACCATTGTTGTCGTCGAATCCACCGGTCCGCCTTGAGTCAGAACCCAGATGAGATCAAATCTTCGCAGCGCCCAAATAGAGAGAAGTAACGTCATTACATAAATCGTGGGTTTCATAAAGGGGAAAGTTACATATCTGAAAAGGTTGAAAGTTCCAGCCCCATCAATCTTTGCTGCTTCGTATAGTTCTTTAGAAACTGATTGAAGTGCAGCCAGAAGAATCAAGCTGGTCAGAGGGAAAGTCATCCACACTGTGACAAATACAAGTGATGGAAGTGCAAGAGTTGGGCTATCCAGCCAGTGAGTTTCTTTCGGCACAATTTTTAGCGCGTGCAATCCTGCATTGATCACACCGTACTGAGGGTTAAACATCCATGTAAAGATAAGTGCAACAGCTATCGGTGGAGCGGCCCAAGGTAGAGTGATTGCGGCTCTAATGAAGTATTTTCCTTTAGCTGTGCGATTCATGAGTAAAGCTGTTGCCAAACCAAGCCCCAAGGCGCCAACAACACTTGAAACTGCATATTTGATTGTGACAACCAATGAAGCTACAAAACCAGGAGATTGAAACAGATTCTGATAATTCTTGAATCCCACTCCCTTACTCATTGTCGGCGTCAGAGAATTAGTCTCAGTAAAAGAAAGCTGCAAACCACGTAGAAGTGGATATCCCATCACCATGGCAAGGAATAGCAATGATGGAGCCAGCAGTACCCAGTGCGCATATTTTCTTGAGAATTGCTTAGGGCTGCGCTGCTTAATTTTCTGCACTGACTAAAACTCCTTCAAGAAATCAAGAATAGATCGGAATTTGGACGAAAATTGGTGCAAGCATCGGGAATAGCATTTCCACTACTCCCGATGCTTGTCCATATTTGGCTGTGAAGATTATTTCCCGAGAATTGTCTTCACTTCTGCCTGTGCTGCATCAAGTGCATCTTTTGGACTCAAGTTAGAGCGTAGGACTTTATCCACCTGGGCAATTACTGCCTTTCGGATTTCTGCAGTCTTTAGCTCTGCACCGGCAGGGAGTACAAGTACTCCGTTGTCAGCGAGTTTTGCATATGTCTTCAACCATGGCTTGTCTTTGAGAAGTGCTGCTGGCGGAAGAATTTTCGTAGCAATGGCTTCAGCGCCCATTGCTGCTTGAATCTTCTTCTGCATTGTTGCCTGAAGCATCCAGTTCAAAAACTTAACGCTTGCAGCTTGCTTGTTTGAAGCAGCATTCAAGCTTGTGCCAATCAGAATCTGGGCATTCTTTGCGACTGGAAATGGAGTTTTTCCAATCTGAAGATTTGCCTTGATTGCTGGGTTTGAATCTGAAAAAATTGTAGGAACGGATCCGTTATCTATATTGCAGGCAACTTTGCCTTCCCATGTCATACGACGATAAGTAGTTGCATCCGCACCTTGTGGGATGTACTTAGCATCGTAGAACTTTGCATACTCTGTAACTCCCTTGAGATTCTCAGCAGAGTTAATTGTTGGATTACCTTTTGAGTCTGTCCAAGCTCCACCAAATCCGTATGTCCAGTTGCTCAAGTCATACCACCATCCGCCTTCTTGTGGAGTGGTGTTACGCATTGCAAAGCCATATTGGTCTGTGCCTTTGGTGGTCGCCTTTACAGTCGCAACAAATTCTTCGAAAGTTGTTGGGAATTTAGCGCCTGCAGCAGCGAGAAGTGCCTTGTTGCAAATAAGAGCATAACCAGTACTTTGCCAAGGAATTCCATAACGCTTCCCATCGACAATAAACTTAGAGTCATAGGCAGCAAAACCACTGGTTGGTGTGATTACTTTGCCAGTGATATCTGCAACTAAACCTGCAGCTTGCGCCTTCACCATAACGTCGTAATCAAGAGTCACTACATCTGGACCAGATTTAGCACCCATCTGAGTGAGCACGGTTGTTGCATATGATGCGTATGGAATAGAAACTGGTTCAACTTTAATCGTGCTGTGAGTGGCGTTGAACTGATCTACTATTGCACGGAGTGCATCTCCTCTACCAGGTTCAGCAAATTGCCAATTCGAATAAGTAATTTTTGTAACTGCAGCTTCTGCTGCAATTGGCGATAGCGAACTTAGACCAATCAAAACGCTTGCGGCGATTACACCGTAACGTGACCGTCTCTCCATTATGTCCCCCTTAGATTTCAAATTTATAACACACGCATATGTGCTATGTAATCAATTTAATACTAATGGGGCGAGTAGGCTCTTGTGAATAGTAAATCTTTTCATTCGCGATTTCAGAAAAAAATGGAAGAAGAATACTTTTGTATTTAGCATTAGAAATCAGAATTAATCGAAAAAATTTTGTGAAGAATTGGGTCGTTTTTACGATTAATAGAAGCCTTTTTACGCCAAATGAGCGTGCTGTGCGCTGGCGGAACACAATTCAAACGAGCGAACCCCAAATCCTTCGTGTAGCGTTTTCTCATGCGCAAGTTGCTCATCCCGATACTGGCTCTAGCCTTCATTGGAATTACACCTGCTTATGCTCATCAGCCTGTCGAATTGCTCAATACAGATACAACGGCTGCACGGGGCCCACTTCTTGTTGATGGAACCATTTCATTCGCAGTTCGTGCAGCGTTTAACAAGCCAGGGGAGAAGAAGGCCTTTCGTGCTGGATTCGCACAGGGCGATCCGCTCAGCGTTGAGTATCTAATTTTCGATAGAAAGCCTGAGAACACAATGCGTGCCGCTCAGCTGCCATCTCTTGTGATCACCAGCCCTAAAGGAACTTCGGTAACCATCAAGTTCTCTGAACGCACGAAATTCTACGAGCCTTACAGCGGAGTGAATTATTTGTACCTTGCCAGATATAAAGCAGTTGCAGAAGCTGGCGAATATAGCTTTGTAGTTACTGCAAAAAGAAAGGCTGCCGTCACTATTGCAGTTGGCCAAAGAGAAGAACCAGGAGAAGTCTTACGTGGTGCAAAGCCAACTCCAACTCCAACGGTTGCCGCGGCTCCAACCGCGTCCCCAACACCATCTGCAACACCATCTGTAACAAAAGTTGGCTACACAATGGCACAGGTACGAGCAAATAATTCTGCGAGCAAGTGCTGGTCTGTAATCGATGGGAATGTATACGACTTAACTAACTGGATTGATTCTCACCCAGGTGGTCCTGGCTATATCCAGGGACTATGTGGAAATGATGGCAGCAGCGCTTTTTCATCAAAACACGGAAATCGATCAGGTCCGGTAGGACAGCTGAATAGGTACCGGTTAGGTCCGCTCGAAAAGTAATTTGTTTGACGGGGTTACGATTTCCGAGTTACATTCTTATACTTAATGTCTCGAATAACTCGCTGCACATCTGACTATTTAAGGAAAGAATGACTATAAAACTGCAAGGTATGACTTGGGATCATCCAAGGGGGCTGGATTGCTTGACTGCAGCCGATAAGGCGATTGAAGAGTTAAGCGGGATTTCAATTGACTGGAAGGCGCGCTCATTATTGGATTTTGGCGACCAACCTCTGATTGAGTTCTATAAAGATTTTGACTTGATTATTCTTGATCACCCACACGTACCAGATGCTGTGGTCGCAAACACAATCATCCCATTTGATGAATTACTTACTGCAGAAGAGTTACATCAGTTATCTATTTCAAGTGTTGGGCCATCTCATGATTCATATATTTATCGTGGAAAGCAATGGGCTCTTGCCATCGATGCTGCAGCACAAGTCAGTGCCTATCGTCCTGACTTAATCCAATCTCCACCTACATTGTGGGATGACGTTCTCTCATTGGCCAAAGAAGGGAAAGTGTTGTGGCCGCATAAGCCTGTTGATGCATTCTGCTCTTTCGCAACTCTTATTGCCCAGTTTGGTAGCCCTTTATGTTCCACGAATAGTTTCATAGACAAGCACACGGCAGAGAAAGCGATCAGTTTTATGATTGAACTTTCTCAAAGCGTTCCAAGTTTCTGCGCGACATCTAATCCAATCGATACTGCCGAGAGACTTGCCGAAGGTTCTGACTATGTAATCGGAGTATGCATGTTTGGGTACTCGAATTATTCTCGAAAGAATTTTCGCAAAAACCTACTTAAGTATTATCAGATACCTTCATTTGATGGATTAGCACGAGGATCAATTCTGGGTGGTGCTGGAGTCGGTATTTCCAGTGCGTCGAAGAATCCAGAATTGGCTGCTAGAGCAGCAATGGCGATGTGTTCGAAAGAAATCCAGGTAGGTGATTACTTAACTGGCGGAGGC
Organism: Actinomycetota bacterium; assembly: GCA_009698845.1. Lineage (GTDB taxonomy): Bacteria > Actinomycetota > Actinomycetes > Nanopelagicales > Nanopelagicaceae > Planktophila. The sequence continues at coordinate 10,197 of WLPI01000006.1, read as the reverse complement.
CAACCAGGTGATGTTTCAGTCTGGAAAGATGCGAAGGCCAACGAACTCACAGCAGATTTCTTTGCAAACACACTTTCGACGCTAGAAGGTGCTTGGGTCAGGCCAAGAATTTTGGGTTGGCCAGAATTGCAGTTTAGCGTTGGCAATGTACTCACCAGAATATTGAACGCTAAAGCTTTTTCGGCTCGGGACTTACAAGAGATTGAAGATTTGTATCCTCAATTTATTAAGGAGTAAGTTGTTACTGAGGCTCTAGTCAAATTGGAAAAGTGATGCTCCGCCGTCGGCCAAAATGGTTGATCCCGTTAAGTAGTCACCAGATTTAGAACATAAGAACGAAGCAATATCTGCCACCTGTTCAGCCGTTTGCAATTCTTTTAGCGGAATAACCTTGGCGACTCGAGCCGCATACTGAGGTTCAGTGTTTAACTGATGCCTTGCTAATCCTGCATTCACAATTCCAGGAGCGATAACGTTCACTCTCACTTTGTGTTCTGCAAGTTCGCGTGCAGCAGATTTCGCCAACATTTCTACTGCAGCTTTTGTTGCCGAATAAGCAGCGATCTCAGGCCAAGGCACAGTACCCACCCATGATCCGGTGATAATGATTTGGCCAGGGCGCTTGTTCTTAACAAAGATTCTTGCAGCGCTCTGCAGGGTATGGAAAACCCCTGTCAGATTGGCATTCAAATGTTGGTTCCAATACGTTTCAGAGATATCCAAGAATGGTTCTGATTTAACGATTCCAGCATTTGCCAAGACAGCGACAAGATCTTTTTCGCATTCTGATAAAACCTCATCGACTCGTGCTCGGTTTGTAACGTCCACCTGCCTGTATAGACAGTCATGGCCATCTTGCGAAAGTGCCATCAGCGCTTTCACGTCATCAGATACCTCCGAAGGCGCCTTCAGGTCTAAAAGGGTGACCGAGAATCCATCTCGAAAAAGCCTTGCTCCCATGGCACAGCCAATATCGCCGCTTCCACCCGTAATGATCACTCTCTGTGAACTCATTTTGGCCTCCGAAATCTAGAGAAAACCCTTGACATGGAACTGGGTTGGGATGAAGGATACCGGAATGAGTGGTCAGACCAGTACTACCGGAGCCTCCGGATTCGTTTCTGAGGATGTGCTTGGCACATCGCTGACTCCACCAAGTGGTGGAGAACTTCAAACTGCTCTGGAAGAGTTCATTTTCTCAGCTCAAGCTAAGCCTGGCGATCGCCTCCCATCCGAAAGAAATTTAGCCTCACTCTTTTCCGTGAGCCGACAAACGTTGCGTGAAGTCCTTCGCTCCATGGAAGGGCAAGGATTGATAAAAGTTCAACCTGGTCGTGGTTCCTACATTCAGGACCAATCGAAGACTGGTCCATTTCGCGTAGTCAATGCAGCACGACAGGGATTGGTTACACCAGCTGATCTCATTGAGGCACGTTTGATGATCGAATGCGCAACTGCTGGATTAGCTGCAATCCGACGTACCGATGAAGATCTTGAAGTCCTGAGGGCGCTTTGCAATGACCATATGCAACCAACAACGGATCCAAATGAGAGCGTACTTGCAGATGTGAAATTCCATGAGCGCATTGCAGAAGCTTCACAGAATCCAGTTTTGCTTATTCTCTTTAGCTCAATTAAGAACTTAGTTTTCGGAACTATTACTCGAAGCTTAACTGACCATACAATTTCGAATCTTGGACTTCCGCTACACCTCAAAGTTGTTGAGGCCATCGAAGCGAGAGATTCTGAGGCAGCGCAGGAATACATGCGACAAATTATGTTGATCGGCCAAGAAAAGTATGGCGACGACCTACATCTTCCTCTAGCTAAGGTACTTCGAAATCAAGCGCAGTTAGATCCGTTACACCGAAAGCTCATTGATGCTGCGGCTGAGATGGTTACAGAAACAAACAGTAAAAACCAAGAAGAAAATGAGGAGATGTAGTGACGACAACAACGCTCAAGGCCAAAGGTTTAGCAAAGCGGTACGGTGGAGTACAGGCGCTGAATTCGGTTGACTTCGAATGCAATTCTGGAGAAGTTGTTGCTCTGATGGGCGACAACGGAGCTGGCAAGTCAACCTTGATTCGAATTCTCTGCGGTGCAACAAAACCAGATAGCGGACAGATCGTCATCGACGGAAGCGTACGAGTAATTAACAGACCACAAGATGCAGTGGAAAATGGAATCTCCGTTGTGTATCAAGATTTAGCACTTGTTGGAAGTATGGATGTTGCACGAAATGTATTTTTGGGTCATGAATTACGTAGATTCGGATTTGTCAGAATTTCAAAGATGCGCGAAGAAGCCAAAGTGTTGTTGGATCAACTTAAAATCAAAATCTCTTCTACGAAGTTGCAAGTTGAATCACTCTCTGGCGGACAGCGTCAATGCATCGCCATTGCGAGAGCGGTTCGACTAGGCAGTGATTTTGTATTGTTAGACGAGCCAACTGCCGCACTTGGACCTGAACAGCAAGCCAACGTTCTGCGAATCGTTACAGAGCTCAGAGATGCAGGAAAAGGAATTGTCATAATCAGCCACAATATTGATCATGTTTTGGCGGTTTCAGATCGCATTGTAGTTATGCGTGCTGGGCAAGTTGCTGGAATTCGCAACACTAAGGAAACCACTAGACAAGAGATAGTCAGCATGATCGTTGGCGATCAGAGTTTTGTTAAACATAACCTCCAGAGTCAATCAACCGAATTGAAGGGTGAATAGCATGTCGGGCAAAGCTAAACGCTTAGATAAACATGAGAGCAGAATTGGCCGAATTTTGCGAGCCGAGGAATTTGGTGTTGTCGTTGCAATTGTTGGAGTCGTTATCGTTGCGATGTCCTTAACACCAAATTTTGCTGTGGGAACAAACGTAAACACTATTCTTCAGCAGGTTTCATATGTTGCGATTTGTGCAGCAGGTATGTCACTCGTTGTTATTTGTGGAGAGATTGATTTATCAATTGGCTCCATTTACGGTCTCGGCGCCGTGATGTACACCTGGCTTTCAGTGAAAATGGATTGGCCAATCCTTCCTTCGATCGTTGTCACCTTATTACTCGGTGTATTCCTTGGATGGTTAAATGGTTACGTCAGCGTCAGGCTCAACATTCCATCATTCGTAGTAACTCTGGCGGGACTTGGCGCTCTGCGAGGAGCAACACTTCTGATTTCAGGTGGAGTTCCAATCTACGCAAAAGAATCTAAAACTTTTTCAGGACTCGTAGGCGGATCTTTCCTCGGTATTTCTGCACAGGTGTATTGGATGGTCGCACTATGCACAATAGTTGGAGTTGTATTGGCAAAGACAAAGTTTGGCTCCGACCTATATGCAATTGGTGGAAATAAAGTTGCGGCTCAAAATGCCGGAATCAACGTAGCTAAAGTGAAGATTCAATCCTTCATGCTTTCAAGTTTCTTGGCCACATGGGCGGGCATCATGCTCGTCGGTTGGTTAGGAAGTTCCAATCCGCTCACCGGTCAGGGACAGGAACTATTGATTGTCGGTGCCATCGCAGTTGGTGGAGCAAGCTTATTTGGTGGTTCTGGAACAATTCTGGGAGCAACTTTAGGAGCAATTGTTGGTGGCTTGATTACCAACGTGCTTGTGCTTGTTGGCGTAAACGGAAACTGGACTTTTGTTGCTAACGGATTACTAATCCTCGCAGCAGTAGTTATCAATACTTTGGTTGCACAGAAGAGAAAGACTCTTCGAACGTAAAACATAGATCTGACGCCATCACACACCCAGCCTAGTTTGAAAGAGCTCAGGCCTAACTAAGGAGAAAAAATGGATAAGGAAACATTAGAGGAGAGTGGTTTAAACCGCCGCAATCTCCTAAAGGCAGGCGGCGCATCAGCTGTTCTACTAGGTGCTTCATCTGTAATCGGAACACCTTTTGCAGCGGCTGCTACTAAGACAGCAGCAATTCAACGTGGCAAGAAAGTTACTTGCGTTATTCACGATTTGAACCCGTTCTTCGTTCCTCTAGAGCGAGGATTCCGTGAATTCGGAAAATCAATGGGCTGGAAAGTCAACTATGTTGGTCCAACAGGACAAGACATTCAGAAGACAGTTGAACTTCAGGCTGCAGCGATTGCTTCAAAGCCAAATGGAGTGATCTTCACAAGAATTGATGACAAAGCATTTGATGCCAACATTAAGAAGGCACAAAGTCTTGGAATCAAGGTAGTACTTACAAACGTTGGATCTAAGGGATATCAAGACCTTAGCGTCCCATTCGTAGGTCAAGATTTCGTTCCAGCAGGAAAGATTGCTGGAATCCAAGGTGCTACATACGCTAAGAAGAAGACCGGAAAAACTTCTGGAGTTATTCTTATCGGAAACTTCGCTCCTGGTAACTCGGCTCTTGAAGACCGTGCTGCTGGTGCAAAGCAAGGTGTAGCTGCATACAACGCCTCAAACGGAACAACATATACAACTGAAGTTTTGGTGACATCAAGCGATGAAGCTAAAGCATCAGCAATTATGGATGCACGTTTAGCAAAGGGTGACGTTGTTGGTTACATCGGAACTGAGTTCTCACACCAGTTCTTCGGTGCACTTATGAAGCGCAAGAATCTGAAGTTGTCTAACGGCGGTTTCGACCTTGTTCAGCCTGTACTACAGGGAATTAAGGCCGGAAACATCGACTTCACATTGGATCAGAACCCATGGGCACAGGGATGGGTTGCGTCTTCACTCTTGGCGATGGAAATGTCTCCAGGCTTCAAGTCGTTCTCATACGACACAGGTTCAGCTGTAATTGATGCGTCAAACATCAATGCAATCTTGAAGCGTGAGGCTGTATTCGCTTAATTAAGGAATCCTGAGGGGGGTGGCGATTTACTCTGATGGCGTCAGAACGCCACTCTCCTCAGGCACTTTTTAGTAATTAGTAAATAAGGTTTGCGTTCCCCTGTATTTTTATTAGAGAAAAGGCTTGGTAATGAAGATAACGAAGATTGAAACCTTTAGGCCGTTGGCGCACCCTTCTTCACTATGGGTGGAAGTGCATGACGACAAAGGAAATGTCGGCCTTGGGGAATCATTCTTTAGTCAAACAGTAATAGAGGAGTACATCCACACGATTGCTGCGCCTCTGATTTTTGCCAGTGCGAATATAAATCCTGAATCTTTGAATTTTGCATTAACACCCTATGTTGGATATCAAGGTGGCGGAATTGAAGTTCGATCATTAGGAGCCTTGGATGTTGCAGTTTGGGATCTTTGGGGCAAATCAATCAATGCGACGATGGCAGATTCTTTAGGTGGAAAGCTTCAAGATTCCGTAAAGATTTACAATACATGTGCTGGCTCTTCTTACATGAAAAAAACTTCGAGTCAGAATTCAAAGAATTGGGGCGTTGCCGAGTCCAAAGAGAAGGGGTATGAAGATCTACAAGCATTCTTTAATACTCCTGCAAAACTAGCGCGTGAACTCTATGACAGTGGCATAGAAGGTATGAAGATTTGGCCATTTGATCCGGCCGCAGAGAAATCTTTCGGAAACTCTATTTCACAGAAAGAGATAGAAGCTGGCGTAAAGATTATTTCTGCGATTCGAGATGAAGTCGGAATGGACATGGATTTAATGATTGAATTCCATGCTCTCTGGAACCGACCAACAGCTAAGCGAATTATTGATGCAATCACTCCGTATCAGCCATTCTGGATTGAGGATCCACTACGCCCAGATGCAGTAGATGCGTTGGCGAAGCTTCGCTCAGAGATTTCTGTGCCGATAGCAACGGGTGAAACCGCGATTGGAAGACGACAGATTCTTCCTCTATTAGAAAAAGGCGCCGTAGATTACCTAACAATTGATATTTCCTGGACTGGTGGGCTCACCGAATCTAGAAAGATTGCATCACTTGCAGATCTATTTGCGGTCCCAGTTGCACCTCACGACTGCTCAGGACCTGTAGCACTTGCAACGAGTACGCATTTTTCTCTTTCACAGCGAAATGGTTTCTTGCAAGAGACTGCTCGCGCATTTGTTAATACTTGGTACAAGGACTTCGTTGATGGAATTCCAAAGATTGAAAATGGAAGAATCTACATCTCTGATGCAAGCGGACACGGAATCACATTACAGTCGTGGGTTCGCTCTTCTGATGAAGTAATCGTCCGCACTTCCAAGGCTAAGTGACTGATTTCGTAGATGCCTACAGTACTTACTGCTGAGCTCGCCGTTGAATTGGATTGTGACCTTGGCGAGGGTCCTTTCTGGGATGATGTTAAGCAAGAGCTATATTTTGTAGATATTACAAATAAGCAAGTAAAGCTGTTTACCCCATCAGATTTATCGGAAAAAACAATTCAATTTGATCAAGAGGTCAGCGCCGTAATTTTGGATCAAGATTCGCAATTAATAGTGGCTGCAAGAGATGGAGTTTTTGTAGCGTCTCGGGATGGCAAGCTAAATACTTTACTTGCACCAATCGAACCAGATGATGCTTCGATACGAACTAATGATGCCAAGTGCGATAGCACTGGGCGGATGTGGGTTGGAACCATGGCATTTGATTTCACGCCAGGTGTAGCAGCGCTATACAGCTTGGATTCCAGAGGTATCAAGGAAGTAGTGCCTGTTCTGACGATTGCAAATGGAATGGGCTGGAGTAAAGACCAGAAGAGTATGTATTTCATTGACTCTCCAACTGGAAGAGTTGATATTTTCGATTGTGATCTTCAAAGCGGAGAGCTAAAGAACCGTCGGCCTCTCATTTCGTTTCATGTACCGGGAGAAATTCCTGATGGATTAACTACGGATGAAGATGGCGGAATTTGGGTTGCGTTCTTTGGTGGCGGAGAAGTAAGACGCTTTGACCCTAGCGGCGAGCTCACTCATGTGGTTACTCTTCCGGTAAAGCAAGTAACAAGTTGCTGCTTTGGAGGCAAAGATATGTCTGAGCTCTTCATAACAACCGCCCGCTATGCCATGAACTCAGAGGCTTTAGCCAAAGAACCGCTTGCTGGATCACTCTTTAAGGTCAGTACTTCTTTTAAGGGCAGCAAGAGTAATCGATACGAAAGGACAGACAAATGAAAGATAACTCAAATAAAGGCATTCTCATCTTCGGAGGAGCACGTGGAATCGGAGGCGAAACTGCAAAATACTTTAGTGAACGCAACTGGAATGTCATTGCAGCAGACGTATTGGATAAAGAGCTTGCTGAACTTGAGAAGTCGTCAAAGAATATAAAGACAGTTCATTGCGATGTCGCCAAATTTGAGGATATTGAGAATGCGTACAAGTTTGCAGAGAAAGAACTCCCTAGACTAAATGGAGTTTTCAACAATGTCGGAATTGCTCGATACGGGACAGTCGACAAATTATCTTTAGAAGATTGGGAATTCACTCTTCGCGTTAATTTGACAGCACAATTCATTTCTTCTTCTTTTGCAGTTCCTATCTTTAAGAGAAATGGTTCTGGATCAATTGTTAACACTGCATCTGTATTGGGACATATGAATCAAAAAACGACAGCTGCCTATGCGGCTTCTAAAGCTGGAGTTATAGCTCTCACTCGTGGAATTGCAGTAGATCATGCGCTAGATGGCATCCGATGCAACAGTGTTTCTCCTGGCTCAATTAACACGCCGCTACTAAAAATTGTTGCCGAAGATATTATGGGACGCACAGCTGAAGATGTGGCCGCAGAGTGGGCGGAGTTCCACCCTGTACGACGCTTAGGAAAACCCGAAGAAGTTGCAGCTCTTGTCTACTTCCTAATTAATGATGAGCTGGGGTTCATTACTGGTGCAGATTTCAAAATCGATGGTGGAAGCAGTATCCAGCTCTTCAAATAAGTCCTTACTAGCCAGAGACGCAAACGTTGCTGGCAGATTGGTTGTAGATACATGGGAATTTTAACCGGCTATAGAGTCCTAGATTGCAGTATTGCTATGGCAGGACCATTTGCCGCCCAACGTCTCGGTGATTTAGGTGCCGAGGTGATAAAAATCGAACCAATTACAGGTGAATGGCAGAGACATGTATCTGCTGGAGGAGCTAAAGGCAATCAAATAAATGTTTCATTCTTATCACTTAACAGAAATAAGAAATCAGTTGCACTTAATTTGAAATCCGAAGAAGGACTCTCTGTCTTGCGAGATTTAGTGGCCTCCAGTGATGTTTTCTTGCAGAACTATCGCCCAGGTGTAGCAAAGCGCTTAGGAGTTGATTACGAGACACTTTCTCAACTGAAAAAGGATCTGATTTACGTCTCGATTTCTGGTTATGGCGAGAGTGGACCTTATGTCGATAGACCAGGTCAGGACATGTTGTTGCAAGCACTTTCCGGCGCGATGCTCTCTTCGGGTCGCGTAAGTGAACCCCCAAAGCCATCAGGACAATTTTTAGTCGATGCTGTTACGGCGGCTGCTGCAAGTGAAGCCACAATTGCGGCTTTGCTGCACAGAGAGCGAACAAAAGAAGGTCAGTTAGTCAGCATCAACATGCTGGATGTGATTACCACTCTTCAGATGCAAGAGATTTCAATTTATACCGTGGGCAAAATTGAACAAGTGCGTTCGGAACAACCCCATGCTCACTCTTATATTCGCGCACCGTATGGCGTCTTTGAAACCAAGGAAGATTACATAGCAATCGCATTTCCATCGCTGAAGCAATTCGGAGAACTTATCGGAGAACCTAGCTTTGAAACGTATAACGATGAAGAAGATTCGTGGACTCACCGCGATGAGATTTTCGCAAAAACCCAAGAACGCTTACTCAATAAAACGGCGAAAGAATGGCTTGTTATCTTTAGAGAGCACGGTATCTGGGCTGGCGAAGTGTATGGCTATAAGGATTTAGTCAACGATCCTCAAATTGCGCATAACAAGACTTTCGTTGAATACGAACATCCAACAGAAGGTCATGTAAAAGCACCGGGATTCCCATTTAAATTTTCCAAATCTCCTGCCAGTGTTGCCAAAGGTGCACCACTGATCGGAGAAGACACTAGTGAAGTCTTAAAGACTTTGGGATATTCACAAGAAAAAATAGACACACTCCTAAAAACAGGCAACGTAGCGGGGAAGTAGAGAAAATGAGCGAGATTTTATTCGAAATCAAAGATGGCATAGCAACTATTACTCTCAACCGTCCCGAGAAATTAAATGCAATGACTCGGGGAATGACAAAACTTCTTCGGGAATATGTAGAAACCTGTAATTCCAATAATGAAGTAAGGGTTGTAATTCTGACCTCTGAAGGCGAACGCGCTTTCTGTGCAGGTTCGGATATCAAAGATTTAGATTCTTATGAAACACCGTGGGATTGGCGTACGCATTTTGGATACTGTGAAGCAGTCAGGTCTATAAAGAAACCTGCAATCGCTGCGATAAACGGATGGGCACTTGGTGGCGGGCTAGAGATGGCTTTGGGATGCGACATTCGCATAGCTTCAACAAACGCGAACTTCGGTGCACCAGAAATCAAATTGGGATGGATTGGTGGAGGTGGAATGACAGCGCTCCTCGCTGGCGCAATCGGTTCATCACACACAGCCATGATGATTATGACCGGTGAGCCAATAGATGCAGAGAAAGCTCTTGCATGGGGACTCATCAGCGAATGTGTTAAGCCAGAGGAACTTAAATCTCGCGCTCTTGAAATAGCAAGAATGGTTGCAGATCGAGCACCAATTGCAGCAGAAAGTGCGAAGATCAATCTCAATGCGGCATTTAGCATGAGCCGTGATTTAGCAATTGCCTACGAGAGAGATCTTCAAGTGATTGCATTTGCCACAGAAGATGCCAATGAAGGCAGATTGGCATTTAAGGAGAAGAGAAAGCCAAACTTCAAGAGGAAATAATTTGAAACTTATTTCTCCGCACTCGAATCACTGGCTTGAAATTGACGCTGAATCTGGATTATTGATTCAGATTGGGAAAACCAATTCTGGGGCGGAACCAGTAAAGAGCGTTTCAACAAAGATTCGCTTGGTCGTTGGCGGACAGGAAAAACGTGCGGCAACTGGTGGGCTTGAATACTTTGACACGCAGATTCTTTCGAAGGTTGCAATCGTTTCTGAACCAGTATCAGTTTCACACCAGAGCTGGTCTGGATTTAAAGTGCCAGTTGATATTGAAGGAGTAAAGGGATTCCTACTCTATAAATTCAATAATTCAGGCCCAGCAATTTCAATGTCTCTTGAATTGCTTCAAGCGAATGTAGTTGTACG
>WLPI01000059.1 GCA_009698845.1 Actinomycetota bacterium | reverse complement strand
GTGAAGAAATTCTGGTCGGGGCGGGGAGATTCGAACTCCCGATCTCCTGCTCCCAAAGCAGGCGCGCTAGCCACTACGCTACGCCCCGAGGCGCAACACCGGAGTCTAGAGTAATTTTTTACTCTCGGTTACACACCCTGTACGCTCAGCCTTCGCACCACTTGCGGGTGTAGCTCAATGGTAGAGCCCCAGCCTTCCAAGCTGGCCATGCCGGTTCGATCCCGGTCACCCGCTCCAAAGTTTCTAAAGAATAGTTCCAACTCTCTGTAAATATGCACGTCCAGAAAAAGAAACCCCACCGCGAGTTGCGGACTCCCCTGTCACATCAACAAGATTGATTGTCAAATTCGTGATGGTTCCTAAAGTCTTAATTGTTCCAACGATGGAAACTCCATAGGCGATTCTCTTTGATACATCTGCTACTAACTTAGATTTGGAGGCCGCAAAATTAAAAGTAGGTGTGCTCCCGGTTGAAGAAATCCTTGCCCCGAAGTCATAAAAATCGTCAAGCGATTCTCCAGTGAGAAATATCTGGAAAAAATAGGAAGAGTTAACTTCCAGAGCTCCAAAGGATTCAGATGTTGTCTCGCCCAAAGGAGTTAACGTGCTGATTGCGAAAGCGGCAATATTGATCACCTTAACTTCAGAAATCCCTGCTGTACCTGTCTCTCCCTTACTGCCAACAGAGCCTGCTGTACCAGTTTCACCTCGTGTTCCAGGAGCCCCCGCAGTACCAGGTGATCCATTAGAACCTGGAGATCCTGTTGCGCCCGGACTACCTGAACCCGATGCACCAGTTGCACCGGTCGCACCCGGAGATCCATTTGTTCCATTAGCACCCGGAGATCCTGTTGCACCAGTAGCCCCAGTTGCTCCCGGTGTTCCCGGTGTTCCATTTGCACCGCTTACTGAAGATGCAGGTGTAGTTTTTCCATCACTCCCATTCTTTCCATCTGAACCAGAAGTTCCTGATGCACCAGCAGCACCAGTTGGTCCTTGTAAGTTTTGTGGAAGCGGCCACTTGCTCTTCGTCTTGGGTCCGTAAATTAAAAGACTTCGCGTATCAATATAAAAGTCACCATTTATTCCAAGCGTGTTTGATGGTGCACCTTTACCATTCAGAATTGTGTTCGGAATTGATGCAGCAGTTCTGCCAGCCGCTTGCACTGTAATTACAGATGTAGAAGTGGTGAGAATTGCAATAGTAAAAAGGACGGCTAACTTAGAAAATTTCACGGGGAACCTCCAAGGCTCTGGTGTCTTCCCAGTATGCGCTCGTGGTCTAGTTCACAGAATCGGAGAAAACCCTACGAGCTCACAGAAAAGCCAAGAGCGGGGCTTGAAAACTCACAGAATTCACAAGAAAATTCGCAACCCCCTCTCAGGTAATCGGGGTACCTTTCTGAGCATGAAGCGGTTAGTTACTCACAAGTCGATAACGAGGGTTGTTGGCACCAATGGGATAGGGGACATGCAAATGTCATCAAAGAAAAGGATTGCGGCAATCGTAATTACAACTGTTGCTCTTTCAGCAGGAACAGTTGGAGTTGCTTCTGCAACAACAAAATCAAAAACAACCGCAACTAGAGTTTCCGTCGGCAATCCAGGTGCACGTGGAGTAGATCTACAAGCCATGCTCACAGCACTTGTTGCAAAGGGAACAATCACGCAAGGACAGGCAGATGCAATCATTGCGGCCGCTGATGCAGCACGTACTGCAGCCGAAGCAGCTAAGTCAGCAATGCCTGCAAAGCCAACAAAAGCAGATAACGATGCGCGTCTTGCACTAATTGCGACAACAATCGGAATTGATTCTGCAACCGTAAAGACTCGTCTTGCAGCAGGTGAAACACTTGCAGCAATTGCGGGAGCAAAGAAAGATGCACTCATCACAGCACTTGTTGCAGATGAGACAAAACGGATCGATGCAGCAGTAACAGCCGGAAAGTTGACTGTCATACAGGCAACAACACTCAAGGCTGGTTTGGTTTTGGCTGTAACTACAGCGGTTAATTCCAGTCGCCTTATGGGTCTCAAGAATGGTCTCAAGGGTGGAATGGATGAACGCGGCGGTAAAGGTGAAAAAAGCGGACGTGGTCATAGATCAAAGGGCGGCCCAATGGGTGTAGCTCCAAAAATCCCAGCTGCAACTGCTTCTGCATCAGCATAAAAGGTTTGGACATGTAGTTTCTCCGAGGGTAGAAAACCCCGTCACACTAAAGTGTGGCGGGGTTTTCGCTTCCCTAAGGTCGAGCGTGCTTAAATTGCGCATGCGCATTCATATCGGCAGCGATCATGCAGGTCTAGATTTCAAAAACGAGCTCATTACTCACCTTGTTGTAAATGGTCACGACGTTACCGATCACGGCCCCTATGAATATGACGCACTCGATGATTATCCCGATTTCTGCATTCCTTGCGCGGAGGCAGTTGCCAAAGACGATACATCTCTTGGAATTGTTTTAGGTGGCTCTGGAAATGGCGAACAAATGGCTGCCAACAAAGTTAAGGGAATTCGCGCAGCACTTGTCTGGAGTATCGAGACTGCCAAGCTTGCCCGCGAACACAACAATGCCAATGTCATTGCAGTTGGTGGTCGCATGCATGAGGCTGATTTCGTAAAGCAGTTGATTGATACCTTCATTGCAACTAAGTTTCCGGGCGATGAGCGTCACGTGCGCAGAATTCAAAAAGTAGGTAACTACGAGATTACTGGCGATCTCTAGATCTTTGTATAGCGAAGGTCATTTACTTGATGATCTTTTGTAATTCCTTGCCCTTCAAATCGAGTTACCGGCCGCCACTCAGGGCGCTCAACTACTCCCCCTGTAAATAATGGACTAGCCTCAAAGACTTCCTGAATCCATTCGGCATATGGAACCCAATCAGTGGCAATATGAATAAATCCACCATCTTTAATCTTTGAGTGAACCAGCTTTAGGAATTCTTGATTAACAATCCGACGCTTGTTGTGGCGCTTTTTTGGCCAGGGGTCTGGGAAAAATAGATGGATCCCGTCAACGGATTTATTGGGAATCATTGTCTTCAGAATCGGATGAGCATCGCCTTCAATAATGCGAATGTTCTTAAGCTCAAGCTCTTCAATTCGCGCCATCAACTTTCCAATCCCAGGTTTGTGCACCTCAACGGCAACAAATCCGGTCTCAGGAAAATCTCTACCTATCAGCGCTGTTGCTTCGCCCATCCCGAACCCAATTTCAAGAATGACATTCTTTGCAGCTGGAAATAGTCCAGGGATATCTATTGGGTCTTCGGAATATTCCATCCCATAAAGGCCCCAGTATTTATCAAGAGCGCTCTGCTGAGGTCCAGTGATTCGAGATCCACGTAAGCGGTAGGTGCGCACCGAATCTTGTTCCATCTAACAATCTTAACGTGTGCTCAATCCTGTAGATAATGGTTGGATAAGACGTTCGAACTACGAGGGAGCAAACGTGCCAGGCATAAATATTAAGCAAGTTGAGGCTGAAGAACGTTCAGCAATCATCAAGGTTTCTAGTTATTCAATTGATCTAGACCTGACAACTGGCGCAGAGAACTTCCGAGTCAAGACAACTGTGGCCTTCAAGGGCCTTAAGCCCGGTTCGGCTACATATATTGATTGTGTAGGTTCGAAAGTAATTAGCGCGAAGTTAAATGGCGCAGAGTTTGACCCAAAATTTGATGGCGAAACAATTTATCTGCCGGCTATTGCTGCTGACAACGTTCTTGAAATTGAACACGATGGCGTTTATTCCAACTCTGGAGAAGGCTTGCACCGCTTTGTAGACCCAGCAGATGATGAGGTCTATCTCTACACCCAGTTTGAAACTGGCGATGCGCGCCGGATGTATGCATGTTTTGACCAACCGGATCAGAAAGCAACATTCCGAATCAGCACAATTACGCCTAAGCATTGGGAAGTGATCTCTAACTACGGCATCGAATCCACTAAAGAATTGGATGCAGGCCACAAATTCATTCAGTTCGCTGAATCACAAGTTATATCAACGTATGTCACTGCAATCGTTGCTGGCGCATACACATCTGTGCATGATGAATTCAAGGGCGAGAAAACAATCCCTCTAGGAATTTACGCCCGTAAATCTTTCTTCAAGCATGTCGATGCTGCGAATATATTCGAAGTGACAAAGCAAGGTTTTGCATATTTCGAGAAGACTTTTGGACTTGCCTATCCGTTCGGCAAATACGACCAAATCGCAGTAGCTGAATACAACTGGGGCGCGATGGAAAACGTTGGCTGCGTGACGTTCCACGAAGATGTTTTGATTTTCCGCTCTAAAGTAACCGAGCGAAATTACGTCAGCCGCGCTACAACGATTCACCACGAAATGGCCCACATGTGGTTTGGCGATCTGGTCACCATGAAGTGGTGGGATGACCTATGGCTCAACGAATCTTTTGCTGAATGGGCTTCTTATCAATCTGTCAGTGAATCAACGAAATACAAGGAAGCATGGACTGAATTCAACTCGCTACGTAAGAATTGGGCTTACCGTGTTGACCAACTTTCAACTACTCACCCAATTGCTACTGAGATGACAGATCTTGACGCAGTGCGCACCAATTTTGACGGAATTTCATATGCAAAGGGAGCGTCAGTTCTTCAGCAATTAGTAGCTCACGTGGGCCGCGAAAATTTCATTAAGGGATTGCGCCTCTATTTTTCAAAGCACGCTTTTGGGAATACAACATTAAAGGATTTGATTGATGAACTTGAAACAGCGAGTGGTCGCGACCTGACTCCATGGGTTTCAACCTGGTTACGTACTGCAGGTGTAAATACTTTGCGCCCAGTTATTGAAGTTGATGGCGATACATACAAGTCAATCTCGATCAAGCAGGAAGCTCCGACCATGCCAGTTGGCTCTAAAGAACTTCGCCCTCATCGTTTGCACGTGGGGCTCTTTGATATTACCAACGGTGTGCTTACTCGCCGTACAAGTGTTGAACTCGATGTTGCAGGAGCGCTTACCGAAGTAACAGCGCTTGTTGGACAGAAGGTTGCTGACTTAGTTCTGATCAATGACAAAGACCAGACATATGCGAAATTACGTTTTGATGATCGCTCAATTGCAACCATGAAAAGTCACTTGGGTTCACTAGATGACTCTCTTGCGCGTGGGGTTATTTGGGCTTCTCTTTGGGATTCATGTCGCGATGGTGAACTTGCAGCAAGTTCCTACATATCTATTGCACTCAATGCACTGAAGACTGAATCTGATATTTCAATTGTTTCTGCAACATTGACACAGATTGATACAGCTATGTGGGCATACGCCGCTCCGGCTAATCGCGAAGGACTTCGCCAACAGGTTGCTAAGGCAGTTGAGGAAATGCTGGATGCAGCAAAGCCTGGCAGCGATCACCAATTGCAATTCGCTAAATCTTTTGCAAACACCGCCTTTACACCTGCTCAATTCGACCGATTGAAAACAATGCTTGACGGCTCTGTCAGTGGGCTAGTTATCGATGCAGAGCTTCGCTGGTCGCTGTTTATGAGCGGTGTAAAGCGTGGAATCTTCAGCCCTGCAGATATCGATCGCGAGACCGAGAAAGATAAGACAGCTCATGGAAAGCAATACGGCGCCATGGCCTACGCCGCGATTCCAACTAAGGACGCAAAAGTTAAAGAGTTCAAGTCAATTACTACGGATGACCTTTCAAACACAATTCATTCGTATAAGTGCCGAGGATTTAATGATCCGCTGCACTCAGAAATATTGGTGGACTTTGTCGATCAATACTTTGATGTCTTGCTCAAGGTATGGGAAACAAAGGGATATGAGATTGCTGAAACGACAGCAACTCTTCTCTTCCCATCATGGGTAATCAGTCAACAAACAGTTGATAAGGCACAGCATTGGCTGGACGTCACGGGTAAAGAAGCTTCTCACGCTCTGCGTCGCACAATCCTTGAAGGGCGCGATGCAATGACTCGTGCCCTAAAGGCACGTGCAGCTGAACTTTAGGAAATTACTCGATAGAAGTAATTGATGAAGAGGTTTCTTTAGATTTCTTCTCACCAGTAAGTGCCCACACGATCAATGAAATGCCAAGGAATAACCCGATTGGTGCTGCAACAAAATAAGTGAAAGTTTCAATAGCGGTGAGTCCTTCACCTGGCATTGCACCTGGTTCTTGGTTTATCGCTGTGAGAAAGTGAATCATGGAAGCATTCTATGCAGTGGCGGCAGCGACGCCAAATGGCTGCAAGTATGGAAGCCATCGGTGCTCAGTACGACCAGTTCCAAGAATTCTCCATGCAGCACCAACCGGTTCGCGCGGAAGTGTGCGCAATCTCCAACCAAGTTCTTTCAATGGCTTATCCGCTTTAAGGTGATTGCATTTGTGACATGCACTTACAACGTTCTCCCAGTTGTGACCGCCACCACGTGAACGTGGGATTACGTGATCAATAGAAGTTGCTGGAGCTGTGCAGTAAACACAACGCCCACCATCGCGAGCGAATATTGCTCGGCGTGAAAGTGGAACTGTGTGGCGATATGGAATTTTCACAAATTTATTGAGGCGAATAACAAGTGGGAGTTCTAGTTGGCCTGTTGCAAAATGCAAAACAGTTCCGGATGACTCAACCATTGTTGCGCGATTATTTAAGACAAGAATGAGCGCACGACGATCAGTGACAACACCCAACGGCTCATAGCTGGCGTTGAGAACTAATGTGCGGTTCATTTCTACCTCAGTTCCAGCGCGTGGCTCGCGCTGATTGGGTTATATTGCCTCAAAACCGGCTCTGATTGGGGTATTTCGATGTGAAGTTTCTGTAAAGATTTCACTACCCTTAATGTCTATGAGCGAGCG
>WLPI01000058.1 GCA_009698845.1 Actinomycetota bacterium | reverse complement strand
GAAGAGGCGAATGTTCTGGAAGGTACGAGCAACACCAGCTGCTGTGATTTCGTGGCGCTTCTTGCCACCGATCACCGCACCGTCAAAAGTGATTGAACCTTCAGTTGCCTGGTAAACGCCGGTGATGACGTTGAAGACTGTTGTCTTTCCCGCACCGTTAGGACCAATCAGACCAACGATGGTGTTTGGAGCAATATCAATAAAGACATCATCAAGTGCAACGAGCCCACCGAATTTAACAGTGAGATTAGATATCGAGAGGCCAGTAGTTTCGCTCACGCAATCCTCCAGCTCTCTGTATATAGAAAATTCTTAGTAGACATGGGGCGCGTAAATTCTAGGCACACGGGGACCAATTCGTGTAACAATCTCATAATTAATTGATTGTGATGCTGCTCCCCAATCATCGGCTGTGTACTCGCCGTGCGAACCATTGCCAAAAACTGTGACCCAATCCCCTGATTGAGCAGTTGATGCTGCCCCGAGGTCGACCACGAATTGATCCATGGAAACGCGGCCGATAATGGGTGCACGCTTTCCGGCAATCCATACTCCTGCAGCATGCGCGATGCGAGGGATGCCATCTGCATAACCCATTGCCACTACACCTAAGCGAGTATCGGCTGAAGTTGATTCGGTTGCGCCATACCCAACTGGCGTCCCAGCAGGTACATCTTTAACGAGATAGAGAGCAGCACGCAATTGCATTGCTGGGCGCAATCCCAGTGAAGATGATGAACCGAGAGTCTTCACATCCGGTGAGAGTCCGTACATTGAAATTCCAGTTCGCACCATATCGAAAGCGGCAGAGTGGCTTTTTAAAGTTGCAGCTGAATTAGAGAGATGACGAATAACATCGGGAAACCCGAAAGAATGTACCTTCTTAACCATCGCGTTAAAGCGCTCTAATTGATCTTGGTTCTGTTTCTCTTCAGGTTCATCAGCGCGAGCAAAGTGCGAATAAACCCCAACGATATCTACAGCAGCACAGTGCGCTGCAGTGAGCTGATCCCATTCAGATAGGAATCCGCCACGACTCATCCCGGTATCAATTTCTAAATGCACTCGTGCCTTTTTTAACGTTGATGCATCAGAGATTTCTTGTAGTGCTTTCAGCGACGCTACTGCGATTTCGATATCTAATTCGATTGCTCGCGTAAAGTCAGAACCTGGCTGTACTAGCCACGCCAAGATAGGTGCATCAATTCCAGCCTCTCGCAAAGTTATTGCTTCTTCAAGAAGTGCTACTCCTAGATAATCTGCTCCCGCAGCAAGGGCTGCTTGTGCGACAGGGATTAACCCGTGACCATATGCATCAGCTTTTACTACTGCCAATAAATTTGTCCCTGATGTTTTCTTCAAGTGCTGAACATTAAACTTGATTGCACTCAGATCAATAAGTGCTTCTGCTCTCATCTTTCAATCACCACCATGGCCGATGCGATTCCAGCATCGTGAGATAGAGAGAGATGCACCGTGGCGCCATCAATAAGCTCCGCAATTCCTCCACGAAAGAGGAAATCTGGCCTTCCATTTTCATGATTGATAATTTCTGCGTCATGCCACGAAAGTCCATGGCTTGGGCTGAGTGCTTTATACAAAGCTTCTTTAGCTGCAAAACGTGCTGCCAGTGATTGAATGGGTTTGGTGCGCTCAGACTCGGTAAAGAGTTTTTCTCGTAGATGTGGAGTTCTATCAAGGGATTCTTGGAAACGCTTGATGTCTACGACATCGATTCCGATTCCATCAATCATGAACTGCAGTGTATTAGACGCTAGTGAAGCTGGCTATCAGATGGAAAATATCGGTCAATCGCAATGATGAGAACGAGGAGCGAGCCACCAAGTAATAGACCACCGAAGAGATCAGAGAACCAGTGGGTATTTCGCACGAGGGAGACTACACAGACCGTGAGCGAGAGTAAGCCAACGCCAGCGCTTGCAAGTCTTCCGTTGTACCTATCAACACGGGCATATCTATAAATCAAATATGCGACGACTCCCCAGATAAATATTGCATTGGATGCGTGGCCACTTGGGTATGACATGCCACCTGCATGCAAAAGATCGAAACCGAGCTTTGGCTTTGTTCTTCCAAGTCCATATTTAAATGCACCAACAATGACATTAAGCGCTAAAAAAGAGAGGATGCCAAGATTGATAGGGCGCCATGTCTTAAATCGGCGTGAAATATAAACAGAAACAATAAGCAGTGCGACCCCTGAGACACCGCGAAGGCCTAAGTCATCTAATCTGCGAATGATGAAGTTTGATACGCCGCTAAACTTTGGGTGATCAAAATCGTTAAAGGTACGATCAATCTCGATAAGAAAACCACTTGTTAACACTTGGTAGGTGACGAAGAGGTAGCCAGCAAAGAGGCTAGCTGACCACTTAAGCGCACGGCGCATCTGGCGTTGACGTTGATCGAGAACTGTAGGCATATTTACTCGACTGTGACGGATTTAGCTAAATTTCTTGGTTGATCAACATCGGTACCTCGAGCAACAGCAATTTCGTATGCAAATACTTGCAATGGAACTGTCGCAAGCACTGGTTGGAATAAAGGAGATGCGACCGGGATACGAATTATGTGTTCAGCTCCAATTACTTCTGCACCTTCAGGTGCAATCACTACAACTCGCGCACCACGGGCTTTCACTTCTTGAATATTGCTTAACATTTTTTCATCTAGAGCATGTTCGTCGGCAGGTGGCAGAATCGCAATCACTGCGGTGCCTTCTTCAATTAACGCGATTGGCCCGTGCTTTAACTCGCCGCCAGCAAATCCTTCAGCATGGATATATGCGAGCTCTTTGAGCTTGAGTGCACCTTCAAGAGCGACCGGATATTGAACTCCGCGACCTAAGAATAAAACCGTATTGTTCTTTACAAACTTACGAGTGAGCTCGCGGAGAGGTTCAATCGTTTCAAGAATCTGCTCAACTTTTCCAGGTAACTCGAGCATTTCGTTATAAAGGTCGCGTACTTGTTGATCCGTAAGTTGCTTACGCACCTGCGCCAACTTAAGCCCAATCAAGTACACGGCAACGATCTGAGTAAGAAATGCTTTCGTTGAAGCAACGGCGATTTCTGGACCAGCATGGGTGTATAGAACGGCATCGGATTCGCGTGGGATCGTTGATGAATTGGTATTACATACAGCCAATACTCGAGCACCTGCTGCCTTCGCATGACGTACCGCCATCAACAAATCCATTGTTTCCCCAGATTGCGATATAGCTATGACTAGTGAATCTTTATCAATGATCGGGTCTCGGTAGCGGTATTCGGATGCAATCTCCACATCAACAGGGACTTTTGCCCATTTTTCAATTGCATACTTTGCGACCATGCCAGCGTGATAGGCGGTGCCACATGCGATAACTGAAATACGTTTAATGCCACGGATTTCATCATCTGACATATGAAGCTCATCAAGAAGAATTTGATTGTTATCGCTCAAGCGTCCGATCAAGGTATCAGCAATTGCTTTTGGCTGATCAAAAATCTCTTTCAGCATGAAGTGTGCGAATCCACCTTTTTGAGCAGCTTCGGCATCCCAAGTAATCTCATACTCACGCAAGGCAATCGCTTTTCCTTCAAGATCACAAATTGTGATTCCTTCAGGGTTGATAGTTACGACTTCATCCTGGCCAAGTTCAACAGCCCGCTTGGTGTAATCAATAAAAGCTGCAACATCTGAAGCTAAGAAGTTTTCCCCTTTGCCAAGGCCCGCCACAAGTGGTGAGTTACGTCGAACTCCCACAATTGTTTGTGGTGCGTCAGCATGAATAGCAAGAAGAGTGAATGATCCTCGCAAACGCTTTACTGCCGCTCGCATTGCCGCAGTGAGATCGCCACCATGTTCTTTACGGAGCTCAGATAACAAATGTGCCACTGATTCTGTATCGGTCTCAGATGTAAATGTGTGACCACGTTTTTCGAGTTCAGCTTTGAGTTCTGAGTAATTCTCAATGATGCCGTTGTGAATGACGGCAAGCTTTCCTTCATTATCTAAATGAGGATGAGCGTTGCGATCTGTAGGTCCGCCGTGAGTTGCCCAGCGAGTATGGCCGATACCTGAATGCACTGTAGGAAGATTTGCAGGAAGCGCCCCTTCGAGATTAGAAAGTTTTCCTGCTCGCTTTTCTACAAAGAGTGAATTACTTGTTCCTAATGCGATTCCTGCAGAGTCATAGCCTCGATATTCAAGACGACGTAGGCCTTCAACAATAGGAGTCAATGCAGATTGTGGTCCTGTGTAACCCACGATTCCGCACACGGATTAGCTCCCTAGTTCTGCTTTTACAACTGCAGCGAGTGACGCTGCAATCTCTTGAGCAAGGTTATCACTCGAGGCTTCAACCATCACTCGCACGAGTGGCTCGGTACCTGAAGCTCGCAATAAGACGCGTCCATTATCGCCAAGAGTTGATTCGGCAGATTTGACAGCTTTAGAAACTGCTTCAGAACTGCTCAATTTATCTTTTGCAACATTGGGAACATTGATCAAGACCTGAGGAAAGCGCTGCATTGTGGATGCTAACTCAGAAAGTGATTTTCCGGTGCGAACAACTTCTTGCGCTAATTGAAGAGCGGTAAGAATTCCATCACCTGTGTTTGCAAATTCGCGCATGATCAAATGGCCCGATTGTTCTCCACCTAATGAGAAATCGCCTTCGAGCATCCTCTCTAGAACATAACGGTCACCTACAGCAGTTGTGATTACTTCAATGCCAGCTTCTTTCATGGCATGCATAAATCCAAGGTTGCTCATGACTGTGCCAACAATGGTGTTGGACTTCAACGCACCACGCTCTTTAAATCCA
This sequence comes from Actinomycetota bacterium, assembly GCA_009698845.1. Lineage (GTDB taxonomy): Bacteria > Actinomycetota > Actinomycetes > Nanopelagicales > Nanopelagicaceae > Planktophila. The sequence continues at coordinate 2,127 of WLPI01000058.1, read as the reverse complement.
CGTGCCAAAATAGTCATGATTGCATCACCATCAATTACATTTCCTTGAGCATCTACAGCTAAGCAGCGATCGGCATCGCCATCGTGTGCAATGCCAAAGTCAGCGCCTTCTTTGACTACTGCTGCTTGTAAATCTTCTAGATGTGTTGAACCACAGTTCTCGTTGATATTCCAGCCATCGGGAGTGTGGTGGATTGCAACAACAGTTGCACCTGCTTTTTCATAGGCTTGTGGTCCCACGAAAGAAGATGCACCATTGGCACAGTCAACAACTATCTTTAACCCTTTAAGTGGAGTCGATACAGATGCCAACAGGTGCTGCAGATAGCGAGCACTTGCGGTTTCATCAAATGTAATTCGGCCAACGTTGCGACCAGTTGGTCTAGTCCAGGGTTCGCCCATGCGTTTTTCGATAGCTGCCTCGATTGAATCATCGAGCTTTCCCCCACCGCGTGAGAACAACTTGATTCCGTTATCAGGCATTGGGTTATGTGATGCCGAGATCATTACTCCAAGATCGGCGCCAGATTCAGCAACTAGAAATGCGATTGCTGGAGTCGGAAGAACACCTACGCGATACACATCAATTCCCGCACTAGCTAAACCAGCAGCAACTGCAGCTTCTAAGAATTCTCCGGATGCACGCGAATCTTGTCCAACAATTGCAACGGGACGTGAATTACTTGATGATTCGACGAGAATATGCGCTGCGGCTATAGCAACATCGACTGCAATCTCTGCAGTAAGGGTTTCACCGTTTGCTAAACCACGAATCCCATCTGTTCCAAAGAGAGCCATACAATTTCGATTTACCGGAAAATGTGAAGCATTTTCCGGATATCTGGCTCCTTTACTGCTGGAACAAACGGGATATCGAGATAAAAAGAATTAACGCTTTGAGTATTGTGAACGCTTACGTGCCTTCTTCAGACCGTACTTCTTACGTTCGATAACACGTGCATCACGCTTAAGGAATCCAGCCTTTTTAAGTGCTGGACGATTTGCCTCTGTATCAATTTCATTAAGTGAACGAGCAACACCAAGACGAAGCGCACCAGCTTGACCTGATACTCCACCACCATTGATGCGAGCAAAAACATCGTATGTACCTTCAGCACCAACTGTGCGGAATGGTTCTGAAACGAGTTGCTGGTGAACCTTGTTTGGGAAATAACCTTCGAGAGTCTTGCCGTTTACAACCCAGCGACCTGTACCTGGTACGAGGCGAACGCGAGCAATTGCTTCCTTACGGCGACCTGTTCCAGCACCTGGTGCTGTGATTGCCTTGCGGTTAGTTGCTGCAGCTGGTGTTGATGAAGAGTAAGAAGTAAGTGTCTCTGTCTCGTCGATCTCGTTGAAAGTTGTATCTGACATGTTTATTTACTTATCCCTTACTTTGCGATCTGAGAAACTTGAGTGAATACATATGGAGTTGGTGCTTGTGCTGCATGAGGATGATCTGGACCTGCGTAAACCTTAAGCTTTGAAGCAACCTGCGCACCAAGACGGTTCTTAGGAAGCATTCCCTTGATTGCCTTTTCTACTGCGCGAGTTGGGTGCTTCTCAATGAGCTCTCCGTAAACAGTCGATGTAAGACCGCCTGGGAAACCTGAGTGGTGGTGTGCAAACTTTGTTGTTGCCTTTGTTCCAGAGAGTGCAATCTTCTCTGCGTTGATTACGATGACGAAGTCACCCATGTCCATGTGTGGAGCAAATGTTGCTTTGTGCTTTCCACGAAGAAGTACTGCTGCGTGAGTTGCTAGACGACCGAGCACAACATCTTGTGCATCGATAACGTGCCACTTACGGTCGGCGTCGCCTGCCTTGGGGCTGTATGTACGCATGCTTTATTACCTTCTTCTTTTCGTTTGAACTTGGTTTCCTTCGGCGCCTTATCTGGCGCAGGGGATGAACTTTACCGGTCGCATACGGCCTGAGCCAAATCGGCCTTTGAGCGTAAAACCAGCGCTATCCACGCTTGGCGACAGTGACTTTTGCCCTCTCCATGAGCTGGTCATCAGATGGGTAATCCACCCGATAGAGGGTCAGTCCGCGGGCAGGAAAAACCAGCGAATCTGAGACTCGTTCTTTATTGGCCAAGAGTTCGGCCATCCAAGATGGATCTTTG
>WLPI01000057.1 GCA_009698845.1 Actinomycetota bacterium | reverse complement strand
CACAAGAACCTGCTCGGTTAATGTCTTAACAATTTGCTAAGACCGTCGCACCTACAACGCCGACCGCTAATTTCTATGCGGACCGAAGTGGCTTGTATTCCCTGCGATGCAGTTCATACATAGATGCTGAGATGTCATCAATCTCGCGATTGATGCAGGGCAAATCTTACCTGCCCGAAAGGGGTGCAAATTACGCGAGCTAAGCGCGAGGATGAGCCTGCTTGAAGGCTTTCTGCAATCTCTCTGTAGATACATGGGTGTAGATCTGGGTCGTGGCCAGCGATGCGTGTCCCAATATTTCTTGGACTGTACGCAAATCCGCGCCGCCTTCAAGTAAATGTGTTGCAGCCGAATGGCGAAGTGCATGTGGGCCCATACGTTCTACACCTTCCAGTGCGGAGAGTGCCTCATAAACAATTGTGCGCACTGTGCGCTGATCGATTCTCTTGCCTCGCGCACCCAGAAAAACTGCTGAATCCTTTGCTGTCGAAAGAACCTCAGAGCGTGCGTTCTTAATCCAGTCATTGAGTGCTTTCATCGCAGGATTGCCTAAAGGAATAGTGCGCTCTTTATTTCCTTTACCTAGTACTCGAATCGTATTTCGGCTGTAATCGATGTCATCAAGATCTAATCCGCAGAGCTCTGAGACTCGGGCGCCGGATGCATAGAGAACTTCCAAAATTGCACAATCACGTTTTGATAGCGGAGTTTCTTCTTCAGCGACTCGGGTAGCTAATGAATCCATGGCAGTGGTTGCATCAGAGATGCTCAGTACTTCGGGAAGGGTTCTATGTCCCTTGGGTGTAGCAAGGGTTGCTCCCACATCTTTAGGTAAATAACCTTTTTTAGCTGCCCACTTGGTAAAGAGCCGAATTGAAACAGCGCGCCTAGATAGTGATGTTCGAGCGACGCCTTTGACTTGCTGAGTCGCTAACCAAGAACGAATGTGAGCGATGGTGATGGAAGAAACATCATCAATTTTCTGAAGTTCTAGGTTGTCAAAGAAACTGGAGAGATCTCCCAGATAGGCACGAGTTGTGTGTTCAGAGAGTGAGCGTTCTTGAGTCAGATATCGAGTGTATTCACTCGTTACTTTCTCAAAAGTAGGCATGTGTTAAGAATATATGCCAGAAGGTTTATTACTGGGGTTTGCGACCTTGGCGCAATAGACCAAATGTAAGCGCGTCTTCAAGAGCCATGGCAGATGCGGCAATCACGTTTTCGTGAACGCCAACTGTGTTCCATTCGCCTTTGCCATCTGAGGTTTCAACTAGAACGCGAGTCACCGCACCCGTACCGAGTCGGCCTTCAAGGATGCGTACTTTGTAATCTGTAAGTTCGAGTGAAGCAAGCTCTGGATACAACTGATTAAGTCCATCACGCAACGCGTTATCAAATGCGTTAACTGGACCGTTTCCAGAACCAGAGCAAGTGATTTCTTTTCCTTGCGCTGTGACAGTAACTTCTGCCTTGGTAACAATTGAATTATCTATTGCGCGCTCTGTCGTGGTGAGCCAGTGATCAATAGTGAAAAACGACGGACGCTTTCCTGTTGCTTCTTCACGAAGCAAGAGTTCGAAAGATGCATCTGCAGCTTCAAAGGTGAATCCACGGGATTCCATCTCTTTTACTCGTTCTACAACTCGACCAATGAGTTCGCGGTCTCCCCCAAGATCAACGCCAAGTTCCATTGATTTCAATTCAATAGATGCTCGTCCAGCCATGTCAGAGACCAACATGCGCATATCGTTTCCGACAGATACTGGATCTTCGTGCTGATAGAGAGATGGATCTACTTTAATTGCAGAGGCGTGAAGACCTGCTTTATGTGCAAAGGCAGATACACCTGTGTATGGCTGTCGTGGTGAAGGAGAAATGTTTGTTACTTCAGCAACTGCATGTGAGATTCGGAAAGATTCGCGTAGCGCATTCTGCGGCAATACTTCTTTCTTCTTCTTCAATTCTAAGTTGGCAATGATTGTGACAAGGTCAGCGTTACCTGTTCGCTCGCCATATCCGTTAAGAGTTCCCTGAACATGGGTTGCGCCAGCTGCAACAGCGGCCATTGAGTTTGCGACCGCGCATCCGGTGTCATTGTGGCAATGGATTCCAAGGCGAGCAGATGATGCGCCAAGTATGTCGTGCACTACATCTGCGATTTCATCAGGAAGCATTCCACCGTTGGTATCGCAGAGAGCTACGACATCTGCACCTGCTTCAGCTGCAACACGAATAACTTCAAGAGCGTAGGCACGATTAGCGCGATATCCATCAAAGAAGTGCTCGGCATCAAGGAATACTCGTTGTCCTTCTTGACGAAGGTGTGAAACAGAGTCGCGAATCATCTCTAGGTTCTCATCGAGTGTTGTTTTAAGTGCAAGATCGACATGGCGATCGTAAGCTTTTGCAACAAGTGTTACAGCGGGTGCTCCGGAATCGCGAAGTGCACCAAGTAATACATCGTCAGCAGCTTTCACATTGGGACGGCGTGTTGCTCCGAAAGCAACAAAAGTCGCATTCTTTAGTTTCAATTCTTTCTTTGCCAGTGCAAAGAATTCAGTATCTTTTGGGTTAGCTCCAGGCCATCCGCCTTCGATAAATCCAACGCCTAAATCATCTAAGTGGCGAGCAATAGTGAGCTTGTCATGGACTGAAAGATTGAGGCCTTCTTGCTGTGCACCATCGCGCAATGTGGTGTCATAGATATGTAGAGCCTCTTTATCAAAGGTCACAGTGCAACCTTTTTCATCCAGTTGTGCTTATCGTCAATCGTTCCGTGCTGGATTGCAAGCAGGTGATTACGAATCTGCATTGTGATGGTGCCTGGCTGTCCATCTCCAGTTACCCAGGTGCCCATAGCTGATTTTGCTTGACCGACTGGTGAAACTACTGCCGCAGTTCCGCATGCAAAAATTTCTGTGATTTCTCCTGATGTGACACCGTCGCGCCAATCATCGACAGAGAGCATTACTTCTTCAGTCTTATAACCAAGATCTTTTGCAACAGATAAAATTGAGTCGCGAGTGATTCCCGGAAGTAGAGTTCCGGTTAACTTTGGTGTGATGACAGTTGCATCTGCGCCTTTACCTTTAACAAAGTAAAGATTCATGCCGCCCATCTCTTCTACCCATTTACGCTCTATTGCATCAATCCACACAACTTGATCGCAGCCTTCTTTAGCTGCAGCTTTTTGCGCAACAAGTGATGCGGCGTAGTTCCCGCCACACTTTGCTTCACCGGTTCCACCTTGTGCGGCGCGTACGTACTCAGTTGAAATCCAGACTGACACTGCTTTAGAGGGATCGAAGTAGGCACCAGCTGGTGTCGCGATAAGAATGTATGTGGCTTTATTTGATGGGCGAACTCCAAGTCCAACTTCAGTTGCAATCATGAAGGGGCGAATATAGAGAGCTTCACCAACTTTTCCAGGTGTCCAGCCTGCATCTTGCTTCACAAGTGCGTGAACTGTTTCTAGGAATAACTCTTCAGACATTTCAGGGAGAGCTAATCGCTTGGCTGACTTTGCAAAACGTCGCGCGTTTGCCTCTGGCCTAAAGAGTGATATTCCTCCATCTGGTTGGCGGTATGCCTTCATGCCTTCAAATATTTCTTGACCATAGTGAAAAACTGCAGTGGCAGGATCGAGAGTGAGCGGGCCATATGGCTTTAACTCTGGCTCTTGCCAACCATCACTCTCAGTCCATTCGCAGACGACCATATGGTCGGTGTAGTACTTTCCAAATCCGCAGTTAGCAACTTTTTCTTCGCGCTCTGCAACAGGAACTGCGTGAGGGTTGAGATTGATTTTCATTTACTTTACCAATTCTGCTAACGCCGAACCGATATCGGTAGTGCTTCTCTTGGCATCGCCACGTGAAACTAAATCGGCTGCAACAGCCTTTTCAACATCGCGAGCTGCATCAGTGAAACCTAAATGGTTAAGCATCATGGCAACTGACATCACAGTGGCAGTTGGGTCAGCTAAGTTCTTTCCAGCGATATCTGGAGCACTGCCATGCACGGGTTCAAACATAGATGGGAATGCACCCGTTGGATTGATATTTCCTGAAGCTGCAAGACCGATACCACCACAGATTGCTGCTGCAATATCTGTAAGGATGTCTCCAAAGAGATTATCTGTCACCACAACATCGAAGCGCTCTGGGTTAGTCACAAAGAACATTGATGCTGCATCAACATGTAAATAATCGGTAGTGACTGTTGGGAACTCTTTAGCGACTTCATTAAATGTGCGAGTCCAGAGACTTCCTGCACGTGTAAGAACATTGTTCTTGTGCACTAGCGTGAGCTTTTTGCGATCACGAGCAGCTGCACGTGCAAATGCATCACGGATAACTCGTTCTGCGCCGCGACGTGTATTGAGAGATTCCTCAGTTGCAATTTCTGCATCTGTTCCCTCTGCAAGGACTCCTCCAGCACCAACGTATGGTCCTTCGGTTCCTTCGCGGACAACTACGAAATCAATTGGGGCCTTAGTTGCAAGTGGACCAGTTACACCTGGCATCAACTTTGCGGGGCGCAAATTAATGTAATGATCGAATGCAAAACGAATCTTAAGCAAAAGTCCTCGCTCCAAAACTCCACTTGGAACTGTTGGATCTCCAACAGCGCCAAGCAAAATCACATCAGCTTTCGCAAGGTCTGCAAGAACTGAATCAGGAAGAACTTCTCCGGTGCGGTGCCAGTAGCCGGCGCCTAAGTCGTAATTAGTCTTTTTGAATGTCACTCCGTACTTAGCAGAGACGACATCTAGAACCTTAAGTCCTTCAGCGACGACTTCGGTTCCGATTCCATCACCTGGAATAACAGCAAGATTGATTGTGCGTGCCATTAGTTCACCAAAGTCACTGAACGAACGAGCTCTGCGCCAGTCTCTTTCTTTACAGTTTCAGCAACTGCGTCAGAAACCGGTGAATCAACAGTAAGTGCCATCAGAGCGCTTCCGCCAGCAGATTCACGAGCAACTTGCATTCCTGCAATGTTGATCTTGGCACTGCCAAGTGCATTTCCTACTGCGCCGACGACACCTGGCTTATCTGCATAGCGCAAGAAGAGAAGATTCTCAGTTGGCGGAAGATCGAGATCAAATCCGTCAATTGCAATAATCTTTTCAACTTTACGAATTCCCATGAGAGTTCCATCAACCTTAATTGACTTTCCATTACTCAAAGCTGCGTGAAGTGAAATCATGCTGCGGTATTCAGGGCTGTCAGGTGTAGTTGTAACCGTTGAAGTTAATCCACGCTCTGTTGCAAGACCTGGAGCATTTACATACGTCACATCTTCACAGCCTGATGCAACAAGTGCACCTTTAAGAGCACTGATTGCAAGAATAGATGAATCATAGCCTGAGATATCTCCTTTGACAGAGATCTCAATTGAAACAGGAGTTTCGCCAGCGATTGCTGTTGCAAGCTGAGCCATCTTTTCTACCAATGGAAGTGATGGACGAATCTCATCATGGATTGCTCCACCCTTAACATTTACTGCATCAGGTACGAGTTCACCAGCAAGTGCTTTACGTACAGAGACTGCTACGGCAATTCCAGCACGCTCTTGTGCTTCATCTGTAGATGCTCCCAAGTGTGGAGTTGCAACTACTTGATCAAGCTGGAACAAAGGTGAATCTGTGCAAGGTTCAGTGACGTAAACATCAAGACCCGCACCAGCTACGCGACCTTCGACGATTGCATCGTAAAGCGCTGCTTCATCAAGGACTCCACCACGTGCAGCATTGATGATGCGAACTTCCTTCTTTACCTTCTTAAGGGCATCGACTCCAATGAGATTTGCTGTCTCTTTAGTTTTTGGAAGGTGGATAGTGATGAAATCACTTCGCTTGAGAAGTTCATCTAGCTCTACTAGCTCAACGCCAAGTTGTGCTGCTTTCGCTGGTTGCAAATAAGGATCGCAGGCAACAACGTTCATTCCGAACGCCTGCATGCGATGCGCAACTAGCTGACCAATTCGACCAAAACCAACAACACCCAAAGTCTTCTCGAAAAGCTCTGCGCCTGTGTACTTAGAGCGCGCCCACTTTCCATTACGAAGAGCTGCATGTGCTGGAGAGATGAAACGAGCAGAGGCAAGCAATAAAGATATTGCTAGTTCTGCTGCAGAGACGATATTTGAGGTTGGCGCATTAACAACCATGACACCTGCCGCAGTTGCAGCAGGAATGTCTACGTTATCGAGACCAACACCAGCACGGGCGATTACTTTAAGACCCTTCGCTGCTGCAATCGCTTCGGCATCCATCTTGGTCGCTGAACGAATCAGTACTGCATCTACACCTTTGCCAAGTTCAGCAAGAAGTTCTGCACGGTTTGCACCGTCGCAATTACGAACTTCAAAATCTGGACCGAGAGCATCAAGTGTTGCGGCACTGAGTTCTTCAGCAATAAGAACTATGGGTTTAGCCACGCGCTGCACGTCCTTCTTTGTAATCATCCTGATTACTGTTCTTCATCCAGCTAAACATCTTGCGAAGTTCGCGTCCGACACCTTCGATGATATGTACCTCACCTTTTGCGCGAAGTGCCTTGAATTCAGGAGCTCCTGCTTCTTGGTCATCAATGAAGCGCTTAGCAAATGCACCTGACTTCACGTCAGCAAGAACTGCCTTCATGTTCTCTTTTACGCGCGCATCGATAACGCGAGGACCAGAAACGTAGTCACCGAATTCTGCTGTATCTGAAACTGACCAACGCTGCTTAGCGATTCCGCCTTCGTACATAAGATCTACGATTAACTTAAGTTCGTGCAAGCACTCGAAGTAAGCAACTTCTGGCTGGTATCCGGCTTCAACAAGTACTTCAAAGCCGTACATAACCAACTGTGATGCTCCACCGCAAAGAACTGCTTGCTCACCGAATAAGTCTGTCTCTGTCTCTTCAGTAAAAGTTGTAAGGATTCCGCCTGCGCGAAGTCCGCCAATTGCCTTTGCATATGAAAGTGTCAATGGCCAAGCATTTCCTGTTGAATCCT
>WLPI01000056.1 GCA_009698845.1 Actinomycetota bacterium | reverse complement strand
TGATTCGAGTCCTAGAAGTGCTGCTGCAAGTGGAGGAAAAGCGAGCAGAACCAGAATTGATGTCAACAATACATTCCAAGAGAAGATAGACATACGGAACATCGTCATTCCAGGTGCACGCATTGTAAAAATAGTTGTGATGAAGTTAACGCCACCGAGAATTGTTCCAAGACCCGAAATTGTTAAGCCCATGACCCAGAGATCTCCACCGATTCCCGGTGAATACGTTGAATTTGCAAGTGGTGCATATGCAGTCCATCCGAATGATGCAGCTCCTCCTGGAGTGAGGAATCCTGCAACAGCTTGGATAGAACCAAAAAGAAAGAGCCAGTACGAAAGCATGTTCAGGCGAGGAAACGCGACATCTGCAGCGCCAATCTGCAGTGGCATGATGACGTTAGCGAAACCAACAAAAAGTGGCGTTGCAAACATCAACAACATAATTGTTCCGTGCATCGTGAAAATTTGGTTGTACTGCTCGACACTTAAAAATTGCATTCCCGGACGAGTAAGTTCTAGACGCAAAAAGAGTGCCAGTAGCCCACCGATGAGGAACCATGCGAAAGAAGTTGCAAGGTAGAGATATCCGATGCGCTTGTGGTCAGTGGATGTAATTGTCTTTACAAACTGAGATCCCAAGGAAGTTTTTTGAACTCCCTGACGAGGGGCTGCAATGGTTGGACGTTCTGCAAATGTTGTCATGCTGCGCTCGCCTTCAATGAGTCAAGGTAATTCTGGTACTGCTCTGGAGTTACAACTTTTACTTTGAAGAGCATCTGCGAGTGGTTACGTCCACAAAGAATATTGCAACGTCCAGGGAACTCGCCGATTTTATTTGCCGTGAACTGCAAATAATTGGTCTCTCCCGGAAGGTTCTGCATCTGAATCATAAAAGCTGGAATCCAAAAACCATGGACAACATCATTAGATGTGATTGTAAATCGAACGCTCTCGCCTTTTGGTAAATACAGAGTTGGTGGATTAGCCGTCGTTCCAGTAACTAAAGCTTTTTCACCAGCTGCTGGATAACCAAATTGCCATGACCACTGAAATCCTTCAACCAAAATCTCATGTTTTACGGGAGAGGTTTTATCAACAATCTTTGTTTCTTTCACCACAGTGAAGTAAAAGAGAACTGCAACAATAATGAATGGGATGACAGTGTAGAGAATTTCAACTGGCACGTTGTATTGAGTCTGCTTTGGAAATTCACCTTTACTTGCATGAGCGCGATGAAATACTGCTGGCCACAAGATAAGTACGAGAGTAATTACTCCAACGACTCCTCCGGCAATCCATGAGCCTTGCCACAATGAGAGTGAAATATCGTTGACACTTGATACGCCTTTGGGAAAACCCATTCCAGATACATTGTTGAGATCAACAGAACAGCCGCTGAGAACGAGCAGAGCGGGAAAGATGACTGCGGCGACTCGGAAGGTGCGCTTAGCGCGCGAGGCTCGAGAAGACATGTCGTAAGGATAGTGGCGAGATGTGCATGGTTCTCTCCGAGCGAGTAGCGTTCATCCGGTGGTTCGTGTCACAGGAAATTTCACTTCGGAAGCCCCTCTGTCGGCGGCGGTTCGAGAGAGCCTTTTAGCCGCTTTTGATCAAGGCTGGGCCGACCCAAAGAAGCTTTCCCAAACCTCTGCGAAGGCTGCAATTCTAAGAAATCAATCTCTAGAGAACATCGCTCAACGGCTTGGGGTCAGCGCCCAAGAACTGCACATTCTGGGAGAACCAGCTTTGGGCCATTTCTTAGCAGTAGCAGGCCTGCTGAAGGAGAATTCAGAATTCATTTACTCGGCAACCGATAAGGGAAAGATCCGAGCGATTGCCCGATCTCATTCAGGAAAAGTTACAGAAGCCACCGTTGATAATGGTGGGCAGATGGACCCACCTGGTGCACCGCTTGCAGATTCAGTTCTCTCAGTTCAGAGTGCAAATGGCGAAACGGGAATCATTCAAAAATTCCATACTGCTTTCTCCAAAGTTGGTTTTGTATCAGTGGACGCCACATCATCAGCACCGCGATTGCCGCTACCGAGCCGCTGGGATACAGCGCTCTTTGATTCTCAATCATGGGGTGGGCCAAGTGGACTCGGGCTAGTTGCGATTCGAAATACTTCTCGATATTCATATCCACTGCCGCGCATCGCGCCAATTTCAGTACCAGGCACCTACTCTTTGCCACTTCTGATAGCTGCCTCGATAGCGCTCGAGAATTTCCAGATCGAAGATTCGACACTTCGTGATTCACTTATTTCTCAATTGAAGACGGTGCCAAGTGTCTTAGTTGTCGGCGAAAACGCCGAAGCACTTCCTCATATTCTTTCGTGCATCGTCGCCGGTGTTGATTCAGAACAACTAGTTCGCCAACTTTCCCAGCGCGGATTCGATGTTGATTCGGGCTCAGCCTGCTCCCCCGAAGATTTACAACCAAGTCACGTTCTAGCAGCTATGGGCTTACCGACTACTGGCCACCTCAGATTTACTCTGCACCGAAACACAACGAAAGATTCAATCGTAGAACTCGTAAAAAACATTACCGAAGTAAGTGCGGAGCTAAGAAGGTAAATGCGCAGCAATATCGGCTGCCGCATCGCCCCCGTATGCTTCTTGAAAACGCTTTAAGAATTCTGCGCTTGTAAATCGATACTCTTGCGTACCGGTTGTTTCAATAACGTAGGTCGCAATCATCGATCCCAACTGCGCGCACCTTTCATGTGAAAGTCCCCATGCAAGACCTGCTACGAAACCTGATCTAAATGAATCCCCCACGCCAGTTGGGTCGACTTTAGCTTTTTCTTTAGCGCACCCTATTTTGATGAAAGTTCCATCGATGCTTTCAACACGAGCACCCTCTGCGCCCAAAGTGACAATGCGATATTTCACCCGCTGAAGAATCTCGTGATCACTCCAGCCGGTTTTTTGGATTGCAAGTGCCAACTCATATTCGTTCATAAAAAGGTATGTGGCTCCGTCAATCAGTTTCTTGATTTCGTCACCGCTCATGCGCGCCATCTGCTGCGAAGGATCTGCTGCTACCGCAATACCCATTGAGAGTGCGACTTCGGTATGTCGCAACATGGCTTCAGGATCATCTGGAGAGACCACCAAAATATCTAACTTGCCAACCTTGTCGATGATTGGCTTGAGTTCAATATTGCGAGCCTCTGACATCGCACCGGGGAAAAATGATGCAATCTGATTGAGTTCTGTATCAGTGGTGACAGTGAAATGCGCAGTGTGCTGTTCTTTGGAGACTAAAGCATGCGAGGTATCGACACCGTGCCGAGAAAGCCAGGCATCGTAATCTGCAAAATCTTTTCCTACCGCTGCGATGAGAATCGGGTTCAACCCAAGGACTCCAAGTCCAAAGGCGATATTTGCAGCACATCCACCGCGTCGCACATCAAGGCCGTCAACAAGGAAAGAAAGTGAAACTTTTTCGAGGGAACCTGCAACGAGTGAATCAGTGAACTTTCCTGGGAAAGTCATTAAATGATCTAAACCAACTGATCCTGCAACACCAATTTTCATGGCCGCAATCTATCTATGGAACGAGGCGTAGAAGGCTGATTAGTTAAATGAATCGCCGCATGCACAAGAACCTTGCGCATTTGGATTATCAATTGTGAAGCCCTGCTTCTCAATTGTGTCCACGAAATCAATGCTTGCACCCATGAGATACGGATCGCTCATCTTGTCGACAACAACCTTAACTGAACCAAATTCGCGTGCGATGTCTCCATCTTGTGCACGGTCATCAAAGTAGAGCTGGTACTTAAGCCCTGAACATCCACCAGGTTGTACAGCCACACGAAGATATAGATCGTCGCGACCCTCTTGAGCCAATAGTGCAGATACTTTTGCAGCTGCTACATCGGTAAGAGTGATGCCGGTTGTGAGTTCAACTGGAGTTGATGTTGTTTCAGTAGTCATGTGCCAAAGAATACCCGCGTCGGGTTGCCGTGGCTAACCGAAACACATGAGAATAGCCCTATGACTATCTCGCTCAGTGAACTCCTCGTGTTGGGGCAGGGTAAAGACCTGACATCTGAACGTGGAGTCTCATGTAGCGGTGAACTTCCAGCCGCAAGTGATCCGGACTTAGTAGACCGAGCGATTGCTGCTCGAGCCACTTTAGGAAATAGAGCTCTGATTTTGGGTCATCACTACCAACGTGATGAAGTCATTCGCTTTGCAGATATCACTGGGGATTCATTTAAATTAGCGCAAGCTGCTGCCGAACAATCTGAAGCAGAATTCATCATTTTCTGCGGTGTTCATTTCATGGCTGAGAGCGCTGACATTCTCACCTCTGCTTCACAGAAAGTAATTCTCCCTGACCTTGCAGCCGGATGCTCTATGGCTGACATGGCAACTGCCCAGCAAGTAAATGACTGCTGGAAAGTCTTGCAAGAACTCGGCGTTGCCGAAAAAACTACTCCGGTTACGTATATGAATTCATCAGCCGCAATCAAGAGTTTTACCGGTGAACATGGCGGAACCATTTGTACTTCATCGAATGCTGAGAAATCCTTGCGCTGGGCGTTTGATAAATCTGAAAAAGTTTTGTTTCTACCGGATCAACACCTTGGTAGAAATACTGCAGTAAGCAACCTCGGACTTGCGATAGAAGACTGCGTGCTATGGAATCCCTGGAAACCGATGGGTGGCTTAAGCGAGTCTGAGATTCTGAATGCAAAAATGATTTTGTGGAGAGGGCATTGCTCGGTCCATGGAAGATTCACTGAGGAGTCAGTCAAGGAAGTTCGCACACGCGTACCTGGGGTGAAAGTCATCGTCCACCCTGAATGTCAGCACGAAGTTGTACTAGCCGCAGATGAAGTTGGAAGCACAGAGAAGATTATTCGCACAGTTACAAACTCCCCCGCCGGGAGTAAATGGGCAATAGGGACAGAACTAAATTTGGTTTCACGATTAGCCAGCCAGAATCCGGATAAAGAAATCGTCTTCCTCGATAAGACAGTCTGTTACTGCTCGACAATGAACAGAATTGATTTGCCCCACCTGGTATGGGCTATGGAGTCAATCATTGCCGGGCATGTTGTCAACGAGATTAAAGTCGACCCCACCGTGGCTAAGTTCTCCAAGCTGGCTCTCGAGCAGATGCTCGCTCTATAGTTGCGACCATGACTGAATCAACATCGGATAAAAAAGGCCGCCCGACGCCAAAGCGTAAGGACTCAGAAGCAGCGCGAAAGGTATCTTCGATCGCACCGGCATCTACTCGCGAAGAGAAGAAGCGCGCTAAGGATGCAGCTCGCGCAGGACGTAATGCATCTCGCGCCGCATATTTACGAGGAGATGAAAATGCCCTTCCTTTTCGCGATAAAGGTCCAGTAAGAAAATTTGTCCGCAACTATGTAGATTCACGTCGCTCAATCGGAGAATATTTCCTACCAATTATCTTTGTTGTTCTTGTACTCACTCTGATTCCATCACCAATTTTTCAAGTTGGAAGCATCATCATCATGTACTCAGTCCTCTTGACTTCGGTTGTTGATGGATACTTCCTCAGTCGCAAGATTAAGCAAATTGTCTCTGAAAAATTCCCAGATGCGCAGCTCAAAGGTCTTGGGATGTACGGATGGTTGCGATCAACTCAGATGAGACGAATGCGTACACCGAAACCGGTAGTAAGTCGCGGAGAATCGTTTTAACGTAAACGAATTAAGCCCGAGGACGTGGGGTTTTATCAATACTTGAATCTCTCTCAGGCAGCGCGCCTAAGACTTTATCAATCTGACTCATCACGTCGGAAGTGAGTTTTACTCCAGAGGCTTTGACGTTCTCCTTTACTTGCGCCGGTTTAGTAGCTCCCATAATGGCCGCAGATACATTCTCATTTTGAAGTACCCAAGCAATCGCCAACTGCGACATAGTTAATCCATGTTCCTCTGCAATTGGACGAAGATTTTGAACAGCAGTGAGTACTTCTTCGTTCATGAAACTGGAGATGGCGCCTGCACCACTCTTTTTGTCGGTTGCACGTGAACCTGCAGGTGGCTTTACTCCGGGAAGATACTTTCCAGTGAGAACGCCTTGTGCCATTGGAGACCAAACAATCTGACTGATGCCCTCTTTCTTTGAGAGCGGAACAACTGCCCCTTCGATTACGCGCCAGAGAGCCGAATACTGTGGCTGACTAGAAATGAATCTGTCATAGCCCCGTGAATCTTGAATCTTTAGCGCTTGTGAAATTTGTGGAGCTGTCCATTCCGAAAAACCGATGTAGCTGACTTTTCCTTGGCGAATCAAGTCATCGAATGCGCGCAGTGTTTCTTCAAGTGGTGTCTCGACATCGAAGCGATGAGCCTGGTACAGATCAATGTGATCGGTCTTAAGTCTCTTCAGTGACGCATGGCAAGACTCCATGATGTGCTTTCGTGATAGTCCACGATCATTCTTCCCAGTGCCTGTTGGCCAATACACTTTTGTCAGCAATTCATAAGATTCGCGACGAACGCCTTTCAACGCTCTACCCAAAACAACTTCTGCTTTTGTTCCAGCATAGACATCGGCTGTGTCGAAGGTTGTTATGCCAGAGTCAAGTGCTGTGCGCACACATTTAACTGCTGCATCGGATTCAACTTGTGACCCATGTGTGATCCAGTTTCCGTACGCGATTTCTGAAACATACATTCCTGAGCTGCCGAGGCGCCTGTATTCCATACCTCACACCTTACTAAAAACTTCGCCTCTTGCGTGGCTTGTTGCCAAGAGGGCAGAACTATGGTTTGGTTCACCCACAACTTAATACGTATCTCTTTGGGGGAAGTTCGGTGCAAATCCGACGCTGACCCGCAACCGTAAGACAGTGTAAAAACTGCTCAAGTCGGATTACCCATTGCGATATTAGTTATAGACAAACACCCGCCGAGGTTTGCGGGGTATAGTCCAAAAGTTCTCCGTGCATTCTTTGCCGGAGGCTAGCGAGCTACCCCTGTGAGACTCTTCAACACAGGAGAATCCAGTAATGAAAAGAAATGCATCAATCACACTTACGGCAATCGCACTTGTTCTCTCACAAGTTGTTGCTATCCCCTCATCGCACGCCGCAGCAAAGGGCTATCGCTACTGGGGTTATTTCCAGGCAGCACCACAGGCCAAAGTATGGACAGCTGCAATGACAGGCCCGACAGTTGATATTAAAGATGGCGCAGTAGAAGGATGGTCTTTTGTTTTTAGCAATGATGACATTCCATCAGTGGCACCATCTGTAGCTCCAAGTTTTGA
>WLPI01000055.1 GCA_009698845.1 Actinomycetota bacterium | reverse complement strand
GACTATGACGCAGGCCCATTCGTTAAGGCTCTTAAGGCCGGCGGATACACAGGCGTCTTCGGTGGCGGCGACGGAATCAACACATCTGACTTCGTAAAGCTTGCTGGCGGAAAGTCAATTGCTGAAGGCGTTCGTATGACTGCTGCTTCAGTTCCTTTCGCTACATTGCTATCAGCTGCAGAACTTGCTGACTTCACAAAGGTCACTGGAATCAAGGTTCCAGGACTTTACGCTGAAACAGCATGGACAGCTGCAAACGTATTCATCCAGTGCATCAAGGCTGGAAAGTTGACTCGTTCAGCTATCCAGGTTTGCGTGAACTCAGGTTCATTCACAGCTGCTGACGGTTCAAAGTTCAGGTTTGACCGTTACGGTGACCCAACAACAGCAGCAGCTGTTGGTGGTTGGATCGTAAAAGATGGCGAAATCGTCTACGACAAGGTTGCTTAATAACTTCCTTCTCTGATTTCGCAGTAAATATGTAGTAAACGTGGCCATCGCTAGGATTTCCTGGCGATGGCCACGTTGCAACACCTTCGTCACATAACAGATGGGCTGATATGAATTTCTCTGTAATTGGCAGTCAGTTCTGGTCACTAGCTTTCCAGGGACTAGCACTTGGGCTCATTTACTCTCTAGTCTCACTCGGGTACACAATGGTGTACGGAGTATTGAGACTTATTAACTTTGCAAACTCTGAAGTATTTATGGTTGGAACATTTTCAGTTCTCTATTTGCAGATTAATATTCTAGGAGTTCCCATCGGTGAACCCGCCCTTCATGGCGTAAAGCTCATTGCTTATCTCGCAATCTCGCTCATTGGATCGATGATTGTGTGTGCCCTGCTTGCAATACTTGTTGAGCTGGTGGCCTACCGCCGCCTTCGCGCACGGGGAGCAAATAGACTTGCATCGCTGATTTCAGCAATTGGTGTTTCAATCGCACTGCTTGAAGGTTTCTCAATGCTCACAGGTGCAAGAGGTCAGATTGCACCTCGTCTACTGGATAAATGGAGCTTTGGAGAATTTGCAGGTGCTAATTTCAGAATTGACCAGGTAATGGCCATCGTGATGCCAATTGTAATATTCCTAATTCTTGACCAATTTGTTACAAAGTCTCGACTTGGAAAATCCATTCGTGCTGTATCCATGTCAGAAGAGAATTCAAAGTTGATGGGCATCAATATCAACCAGGTAATCACTTTGACATTCTGCATTGGCGGTCTCACTACTGGGGCTGCAGCATTTCTTTACACAACGGTCTACGAAAACACAGTCTTTAACGTTGGATTCAACATGGGTATTGCCGCATTTACTGCAGCAGTTCTCGGTGGAATTGGAAACCTTCGCGGGGCCTTTTATGGCGGTCTTGCACTTGGCATGCTCGAACAGTTTGCTTCAGCAATTCTCGGTTCGCAGTGGAAAGCAATTACAGTCTTCGTAGTACTCGTAATAATCCTTCTATTTAAGCCAAACGGCCTCTTTGGTGAAGCCGTTCAGCAGACGAGGACATGATTATGAGCAGATTAAGAAATTTCAATCTTCGTGATTTTGGTGCATCTATCTGGGCTAGATGGAATCGTCCGACCAGAACTCTCTTTGTTCTTGCGGTTATTTCTCTTGTCTCACTTCTTCCCTTCGCCGCATCGTGGGGACCTACGAGCTTTATGAATACCCCGATCACCTCTTTCCAGAACGTTCTGGTTTACCCAGTGGGCATGTTTGTCCTGATGGCCCTTGGCCTCAACATTGTGGTCGGAAAGTCTGGACTACTCGATCTTGGATACATCGCATTCTTTGCAATCGGTGCTTACAGCCAAGCGATTCTTTCGACCTTTTTCGGTTGGAGTACATGGGTAATTCTTCCATTCGGTATCGGCTTCGCAATGATTTCGGGAGTCCTCCTTGGGTTGCCTGCTCTTCGTCTTCGTGGTGATTATCTGGCAATTATTACTCTTGGGTTTGGAGAGATTGTCCGAATCGTTGCGCTCAATCTTGAAGTAACTGGTGGACCTAGCGGAATTGCAGGTATCCCTAATCCTCCAGGCTTCTTCGGTGTGAAGTTTGACATTATGCATCCTCAAAATTTCTTCTGGGTCGTACTAATACTTATCCTCTTAACAATATGGATGATTCGTCGCTTTACAGTACGTCGCCCAGGGCGTGCCTGGGAAGCGATTCGTCAAGATGAAGATGTTGCAGAGTTGATGGGTGTGAATACGCTCGTTTATAAACTCTGGTCATTCGTTATAGGTGCCGCAGTTGGCGGTGCGGCAGGCGTGATCTTCGCATCGAAGGTGATGGTTATTTCACCGGATATGTTTAAGTTTGATATATCTATATTCATTCTTGCCTGTGTCGTATTTGGTGGAATTGGAAATATCTGGGGTGTAGTCCTAGGTGCTTCTGTTCTTGCCTATTTGCCAGAGAGAATTCGATTCTTAGCTGATTCTCGACAACTCGTCTTCGGTCTTGTGCTTGTACTGATGATGAATTTACGTCCCGACGGACTCTTGCCTCGCAAGAAGCGAGAGAAAATTACAGAGAAGGGTTCAAAGTAAATGTCCAAGAAAATCCTTGAACTCAAAAACGTCACCATTAAGTTTGGTGGCGTGACCGCTCTCAGTGAGGTCAACTTCCATGTTAACGAAGGCGAAATCTGCGCGCTGATTGGCCCTAACGGCGCAGGCAAAACAACAGTCTTCAACGTTGTAACTGGCGTATATCCGATTACATCGGGCGAGATTCTCTTTAAGGGAGAGAACCTCAAGGGTAAGAAACGTCACCAAGTAACTAAAGCAGGCCTTGCGCGCACATTCCAGAATGTTCGTCTCTTTGGAGATATGACAGCACTTGAAAATGTCATCACCGCCACCGACGTTCACAAGAAGACAGGACTTGTTCGTGCCCTTCTTGGTACTCCGCTCAACCGTCGCGAAGAAAAAGAAAGCAAGGCTCGAGCACTCGAGTTGTTGGCGCTGATGGGCATTGATCATCGAGCCGACCAACTTGCAAAGAATCTTCCCTATGGTGATCAACGTCGTCTCGAGATTGCTCGCGCACTCGGTACAGAGCCACAGTTGTTGTTGCTTGATGAACCAGCAGCAGGATTTAACCCTGCTGAAAAGGTTGAACTAGCAAATCTGATTAAGAAGATTCGCGATAAGGGATACACCGTGCTTCTCATTGAGCACGATATGTCTCTGATTATGGGAATCTCTGATCGTGTTGCAGTTCTGGACTTTGGTCAGAAGATTGCTGATGATCTTCCATCAGTTGTACAAAATGACCCTCGAGTTATTGAGGCTTACCTAGGAGTGCCTGCAGATGCGTCTTGAAATCAAAGATCTTCGTGTTCACTACGGCAAGATTGAAGCGATCAAAGGTGTATCAGTTGTCGTAAACCAAGGTGAGATCGTCACGCTGATTGGCGCTAACGGCGCTGGTAAGACAACGATTCTTAAGACCATCTCAGGACTACGTCCTGTATCAAGTGGATCAATTACATTTGATGGAGAAGATATCAACAAGATACCGGCACATAAGCGTGTTGATCTCGGTATCTCGCAGGTACCAGAAGGTCGCGGAATTTTCCCTGGTATGACAGTTCTTGAAAACCTTGAGATGGGTAAGTTTAATCGCAAGGATCGCAAAGATGAGATGGAAGAAGATCTAGAGCGCGTCTACACCTTATTCCCACGCTTGAAAGAGAGAGTCGCACAAGCTGGCGGAACTCTCTCAGGTGGAGAACAGCAAATGCTTGCAATGGGTCGTGCTTTGATGGCACGTCCAAAGGTTCTTTTGCTTGATGAGCCTTCAATGGGTCTTGCACCTCAGATGATTGCAAATATCTTCCGCATTATTACGGAGATCAATAAGCAGGGCGTAACAATTCTTCTCGTAGAGCAAAATGCACAGCAGGCACTTCAGCGTGCACATCGTGCATACATTCTTGAAACAGGAAATGTTACAAAGGAGGCAGCAGCAGCTGACCTACTTAACGATCCAGCAGTGCGTGAGGCTTATCTTGGAACAGGTGCTCACTAAGTACGAAATTAAGGATTAAGAATGAGGCAGGTTATGCGAGCTGTACAAGTTCGCTGACCTGCCTCGTTTGTTATCACGATCTCATAGACACACAAAGTGCGACCCAATGAAATTGGTGTAGCAACAGCTGTCACATAGCCACTTGTCGCTGACTTGTGATGAGTTGCATTGATATCTACACCGACAATTTTACGATCTGGACCGGCATGAAGTTGAGTTCCTATTGAACCAAGTGATTCCGCGAGAACAACATTGGCGCCACCATGTAAAAGTCCAATTGGCTGTGTATTGCCTTCAACAGGCATACGTGCCACAAGTCGTTCGGGGGAGACTTCTAACATTTCGATACCCATCTTGATATCGAGGGCTCCTTGGCCGCGTTCTTTAATGATTGCTAAGTAATCTGGCTGCGTCATAGTTCGAAATAGTAACTTGTTACCTAAGATGAGCGCCATGTCTGCGGCGAAGCGTCTTCTGCTTATCGATGGCCACTCGATGGCCTATCGAGCTTTTTTCGCGCTTCCTGCCGAGAACTTCACCACAGCGCAAGGCCAGCACACCAATGCCATATATGGCTTCGCAACGATGCTTATTTCACTCTTAAAAGAAGAGAAGCCAACCCATGTGGCCGTGGCCTTCGATGTTTCGCGAAAGACTTTTCGAACAGAAATCTTTCCGGACTACAAAGCCAATCGAGCAAAGACACCTGATGAGTTCAGATCTCAAATGTCGTACCTTCATGAGCTCGTAAAGGGATTTGGCATCAACCAGTTTGAGATAGAGGGTTACGAAGCAGACGATGTCATTGCGACAATTACAAAACGTGCGGAAAAAGAGGGAGCACACGTTCTGATATGTACGGGAGATCGAGACAGTTTCCAGTTGGTAAGCGAACACACGACGGTGCTGTACCCAAAGCGTGGTGTTAGCGAGATGGCTCGCATGACTCCCGATGCCGTTCAAGAAAAATATGGAATGTCACCGGCGCAGTATCCAGATTTTGCAGCGCTGCGGGGAGATCCCAGTGATAACTTGCCCTCGATTCCGGGAGTGGGCGAGAAAACTGCATCAAAATGGATTGTGGAACATGGTTCCCTTAAGGATTTACTCGCTAACAAAGAAAAAGTCACCGGAAAAGTTGGGGAAGCGTTAAGAGCCCACGTAGATAACGTGCTGCGAAATCGCGAACTTACTCAATTGATTCACGATGTACCTGTTGAGTTCTCGATAGATGATTTGGCTTGGGCTGGCGTTGCGGAATCAGATCTCACTGTGTTGTTTGAGCAATTGGAGTTTAGAACCTTGAAGGATCGCCTGAAAACGATATCAACGGGAGAGGCGCCAGCTAAGAAGAAGATTGAGAAGAGCGATCAGCCAGAGTTCTCACTCTTTGGATCAGATATCGAATCGAGTGTTATCTCACCAGTGGAACTTGATTCTAAAATTGCAGCGCATAGCAGCGAAATCTCCATTGCTTACGAGTTAGTTGATGATCACGTACATCGCTATGCGGTAGCACTTTCTAAGACTTCAGCATTTTTGGTTCACTCTTCAACCATGGGGGCGTGGGCACAAAATTCATCAGTGGCAAAGATTGCTCATGATGCCAAAGCAGTTGCTCGGAGCAATGGTTTAACGGGAGTCTCATTCGACACCTCACTTGCCGCATACCTTGTTAATCCTGGAGTTCGTGCGCAAGAAGTCTCTGACTTGTTAGAACGTTGGGGAGATGGAAGTCAGCTAGATCTGTCATCACCCGAACAACAATTGCTTACAACTGCATGTGCACTCTTTGGGTTACGAGATTCTCTTACTAAAGAACTTCACGATCGCGGCCTATCAAAGCTTTACAACGAGCTCGAATTACCCATTGCCGAGCTTTTAGCTCTTATGGAAAATCGTGGGATTGCGGTAGATAGGAAAGAGTTAGAGAAGCTCGCCACTTTCTTTGAAGGAGAAGTCACGCGCGAAACTAAGGTTGCACACGACGCCGCTGGACATGAATTCAATGTGGGCTCACCTAAACAACTACAAGTAGTTCTCTTTGAAGAACTTGGCTTGCCAAAAACTAAGAAAATTAAGACTGGCTTTACAACCGATGCCGATGCCCTTAATTGGTTATTTGAAAAGACCTCTCATCCGCTTCTTGCTGCGTTGCTTCGCATCAGAGAAACGAAAAAACTTGCCACCACAATCGAAGGGCTGCTTGTTGAAATTCAAAAAGATAAGAGGATCCACACTCATTTTGCTCAGACAGTAGCTGCAACGGGCCGTCTATCTTCGGTTGGCCCGAACTTACAAAACATTCCTGTACGCACCGAAGAAGGGCGCAAGATACGGCATTGCTTTATTGCAGGAAGTGAATACGACTCGCTCTTAACCGCCGACTATAGCCAAATTGAAATGCGCATTATGGCTCATCTGTCTGATGATAAACACTTACTTGCCGCATTCGAATCTGGCGAAGATTTGCATGCAACTGTTGCTGCAGAAGTTTTTGGTGTGAAGCCTGCAGATGTGGATCCAGAGATGCGTAGACAAATTAAGGCAATGTCATATGGACTTGCCTACGGATTAAGTTCGTACGGTTTAGCTGTTCAATTAGATCTGACTCCGCCTGCAGCGCAAGATCTCATGGACCGTTACTTTGAACGTTTCGGTGGCATTCGAGATTACTTAAAAACAGTCGTTGAAGACGCCCGAAAAGTTGGCTACACAGAGACGGTCATGGGTCGCAGACGTTATCTTCCAGATTTGTTGCACGACAATCGCCAACGTAGAGAAGTCGCAGAGCGCATGGCTCTCAATGCACCAATACAAGGATCAGCTGCTGACATTATTAAGCAAGCGATGCTCAATGTGCAGAGCGGTCTTGTCGCTGGTGGCTATAAATCTCGTTTACTTTTGCAGGTACACGATGAGCTAATTCTTGAAGTTCTCACGAGTGAAATAGAGAAGGTTTCTGAACTTGTGCGCACTCAGATGGGAAGTGCTTATCCACTTAAAGCACCACTGGATGTCTCTGTCGGAATCGGCAAGAGCTGGAATGATGCCGCGCACTGAGCGCTAATAAGCGGGGATTTGCCTGTAATTAACCCTCACGCGTACTCTTTGGCGTCCAGTATCGAGATACTGGCGAAAATTGAATAGTCCTATTCCTACTACTTTCTATCCCTACGGAGCACCTTGACTACACAAATTGCAGTAAATGACATTGGTTCAGCGGAAGATTTCTTAGCCGCAATTGAAGGAACAATCAGAAATTTCAG
>WLPI01000054.1 GCA_009698845.1 Actinomycetota bacterium | reverse complement strand
CATCACGAAAATGAAATTGCACAGTCTGAAGCTGCGGGATATGCATTTGCTAAGCGTTGGCTACATAACGCGTGGGTCACGGCATCCGGAGAAAAGATGTCTAAATCTTTGGGTAATTCGCTGCAGGTGCACGAATTACTCAAGACTGTGCGCGGAATTGAACTACGTTGGTATCTAGGTTCTGCTCATTACCGCTCGATGCTCGAGTTCTCTCATGAAGCACTTGCTGAATCTGCAACGGCATTTAAGCGCATCGAAGGTTTCTTGAATCGCTCTGTTGAAATTCTTGGCGTGCAACCAACGCCTACAATCAGCCGGACATTTACTGATGCAATGAATGACGATCTAGCTGTTCCAACAGCGTTGGCCTCGATTTCAGAGGCGCTACGCACGGGAAATACTGCAATTACTGCAGGGGATAAGCCAATAATCGCAAGTGCAGCAAATGAAATTCGTGGAGCGCTAGAAGTACTTGGGTGCGATCCTTTTGATCCAGCATTTGCTGGTGCGGGCGCGAGCGAAGATTTGAATTCGGCGCTCGATGGAGTCATTCAATTAGCACTTGCTCAGCGCACTGCAGCACGCGAACGTAAAGATTTTGCAGCATCTGATCAGATTCGCGATGGGCTAGCAGCACTTGGAATTACTATTGAAGATACAGCTCAAGGACCACGTTGGTCGATTACTGGAAATGGAAGTAAATAACGATGGCCGGTAATGCGAAACCACGCGGTGCAGTCCGTAAAAATAAAAAAGGCCCAACAGCTGGAACTGGCGGAAACAACAAGCGCCGCCTAGAAGGTAAAGGACCAACACCTAAGGCTGAAGACCGTCCGTATCACGCAGCTGCAAAGCGAAAGAAAGCTGCTGAGAAATCAACGGCCAAGAAGCCTGCAACTGCAGGTCGTAAGTTTTCACGTGGTGATGCGCCTCGTGGTGAAATCGTTGCAGGTCGTAACGCAGTACTTGAAGCGCTGCGCGAATCAGTACCTGCCACTGAGTTACTTGTTGCACGCAGTATCGATGTAGATGATCGCGTTGCAGAGTCACTGCAAATTGCTTTGAACCACGGGCTATCAATTCGCGAGGCACATCGCGCTGAAGTTGAGGGCATTTCACCAAATAGCCAAGGAATCATTCTTGCTATCAAGCCTTTTCAGTATTCTTCATTTGAAGAAATTACACAGCGCGCAAAGAATCCAATGCTGCTTGTCGCACTAGATGGCGTGACTGATCCACGCAACTTAGGTGCAATTGTGCGAAGCGCTGCGGCATTTGGCGCATCCGGTGTTTTGATGACAGAACGTCGCGCTGCAGGCATGACGGCATCTGCATGGAAATCTTCAGCCGGCGCCGCTGCACGTTTACCAATCGCACAGGTTACAAACCTTGCGCGCACTATTGATGAAGCTAAGAAATTAGGCTGTTTTGTAGTTGGCCTTGATGGCGAATCTGATGTAAAAATCAGCGATATGAAGGTAGCAACTGAGAATTTGATGGTCATTGTTGGCTCCGAAGGCAAGGGTCTTGCACGCCTTACACGCGAAAAGTGCGACTTAGTTGTGTCGATTCCAATCAGTGCATCAACGGAATCACTTAACGCATCAGTTGCAACGTCTATCGCACTCTACGCAGTCGATGAGGCGCGTCGTAAGGGATAACAATGGCATACCAACGTTTTATCGTCTGCGGAGATTCGTACTCTGAAGGAATGACTGACGAAATCATCGATGGAAAATATCGTGGCTGGGCAGATCGTGTTGCAGATGAAATGGCTAAAGCGCGCGCCGATTTCACTTATGTAAATTTAGCCGTCCGTGGAAAATTACTTGCCCAAGTTGTTGAAGTCCAGCTCCCCGAAGCGTTGAAGTTGATTACCGGCCCCGACACTTTGGTTTCTTTCCATGCTGGCGCAAACGATGCACTGCGTCCTGGATACCAAGCACACGTTGCAATTAATTTGTATCAAGATGCGGTGCGCAGACTGGCTAAATCTGGTGCACAAATTATGTTGTTTACTGTTCTAGAGCGAACAGGAAATAAGGGCAAGGGCGCTGAAATTTGGGAGAAACGTTTCTCTGAATTTAACAATGGCGTGCGAAGAGTGGGCACCGAAGTTGGCGCCATTGTTGTCGATGCCAATGAAGAACAATTCTTAAGCGACCGCCGGTTCTTGGCATTCGATCGCCTGCACTTAAATTCAATTGGTCACAATCGATGTGCACAAGCAGTGCAAGAAAAACTTGGGTTACCTTTTGACCCTGCGTGGCGCACGCCGTTGCCTCATGCCAAAAAAACTCCGTGGCTTATCGAAAAAGCAATTACAGTTGCGTGGTTTGTGACATTTGCTCTGCCATGGATATTTCGAAGGCTTCGAGGAAAATCATCAGGCGATGGTCGCAGCGCTAAATATCCAGTTCCCACAGCCTGGCCCATCTAGCCCACACGATTTTTACAATTGGGCATTAAATGTCATAATTACGCCCGCAGTACGCCTCCCTAGCTCAGTGGTAGAGCAGCTCACTTGTAATGAGCAGGTCATCCGTTCAATCCGGATGGGGGGCTCCATAATTACTCCATCGCAACACAGAGGAAGGAGTACGAATGTCAACCAATGAATTTCCTCATGAATCATTCGATGATCTGATTGCTGCAAATACTGAGTATCAAGAAACGTTTAAGTACTCAGAGCTCACGGGATCTGCAGCAAAAGGTTTAGCAATTGTTACTTGCATGGATTCACGCATTAATCCTCTCTCAGTTGTCGGTATGCGTTCTGGTGATGCCAAAATTCTACGTAACGCAGGCGCTCGAGTCACTGAAGATGTTTTACGTACATTAGTTCTTGCAACGTATTTATTGAATGTAAACCGCATTTTGGTTATGCCACATACCGATTGCAAAATGGCAGAAAATGATGAAGCTGATTTTCATAAGTTAATTGATGAACAGTACGGAGTAAATACCTCTAGTTTGGAATTTCGCACGACACGAGATCAGTTAGGCGCACTCGCATCAGATATCAATCGAATTCGTTCTTACCCACTGCTACGTGACGGCGTTGCTGTTGCTGGCGCAATTTATGATGTTAAAACTGGGAAAATAACTCCACACGAAGGCTAGTTAAAGTCTTTACGCCTGATTGGCATACGTGTTACCGGGTAGCTCAAATCTTCTAAGAACTCTCGTATATGAAGTTGTGCAAGTGCTGGCTTCTCTTTAACGAATCCGTGAGAAGTGCCAGGCAGCACCGCAAGTTGCCCGAGTGGAATATTTTCAAAGAGTTCAATGGTGTGTGAATGAGCAATGACATCATCATCACCTGCCATCACAAGAACAGGGCATTGAATCGTTGCTAAATCAGATATTGAAAGCTCTGGTTCTGTGCGCCAGATAGTGATCATTCTTTCGATCTTCTGCGCCAACGTTTCAGGTGCATCAGGAGATGTTCTGTTGTACTCCTCTTGATCTTCGGCAGAGATAACGCCATCGAAATCAGGCAGAGGCAAGGTGCCACTGTGGTGGAAATTTGCACCAAGAGTTACAACAGAGCGCACGAGCTCAGGACGCCTGATAGCAAGAAGTAGAGCGATTATTCCGCCGTCGCTGTAACCAATTAAATGTGCAGGTTCTTTCACAACAGTCTCTAGGTAAGCAATTGCTTCCTTCACTTGATAATCAAAGTGCAAACTTCCAACTCGATCACCAGTAAATCCATGTGCTGTGCGGTCGTATGCAAAGGGATGGAATTCATCCTCGACGGCAGGCAATACCTCGGCATCCCAGTGAGATGTTTGGCTTAGTCCCCCATGGAATAGAACAACTGCTTCCCCGTTGTTATCCCACTCGTAGCAATAAAGCTGATGACCAGCTACTTCTATGTATTTCTCTTTCATAGAAAAACTGCTTAGAGCGAATCCATGATGTGGCGATTGCCGCGATCAAAAGTCAGATAGTTCCAGGTCCAGTCAGCAATGGTGCCAATCTTGTTGCGACCGCCTAACAAATAGAAGAGGTGCAAGAAGAGCCAGGCAAACCATGCAAGCGGTCCGGCCAATTTAAATCCACGGAATTGCACGACAGCTTTGTGGCGACCAATTGTTGCCATTGAGCCTTTATCAAGGTATTTAAATGCTTTGAGAGGCTGGCCAGCTTCACGGCGCAAAATTTGTTTTGCAACCCATCTACCTTGCTGCATTGCAACAGGTGCAACCATTGGTAAGAAGCGACCATCAGCACCCTTGGTGCCGTTGATATCACCAATTGCCCAAATGTTTGGATAGTGGCTTACTTCTAAATTTTCATCTGTATCAATGCGAGTTCCGGCAATAGGAAGATTGAGTAAACCTGCAGTTGGTTCACCCTTTACACCTGCAGCCCAAATTGTTACCTCTGCAGGAATTGGTTCGCCTTCTTGAACAATTATTTTGCGTGATTGAATTTCACGAACAGCAGTATTGGTACGGACAATAACTCCAAGTTTATGAAGATCAGATTTTGCACGTTCTGATAATTTCTCACTAAACATTGGCAAAATTCTTGGGCCGGCTTCAATTAAGTAGATATCAATCTGTTCTGCTGCATGAGCAAGATCATTTTTAAGTGGTCCGCGCTTGAGCTCTGCAAGTGCGCCAGCCATCTCGACACCTGTTGGCCCTCCACCTACGACTGCGATAGAAAGTCGAGTGTCATCATCAAAGCGCGCTAAGTCTTCGAATCGGCGCATCACTTCTGCACGAATAGTGATTGCTTCGTTCACATTCTTCATTCCAAGACCATGTTCGATAACCCCGGGAACTCCAAAGTCAGCAGTAGCAGAGCCGAGTGCAACGATGAGGTGATCAAATTCAAGAGTTTCAGAAGAATCTAGCTTTACTGATTTATTCTTATGATCGACAGAAATTGGTGAACCCATTCGGAATTTAACGCCGGAATCTCTGAGCGCCCCACGCACCGGATGCACAACATGGTCGGCTGCAAGGCCGGCAGTTGCTACCTGGTAGAGGAGAGGCAAAAATGTTTGGAAGTTATGGCGGTCAACAACTGTGACATCGGCCTTTCCGGCTAGTGCTTTGGCAGCACCTAACCCGCCAAACCCGGCTCCGAGAATGACAACGCGAGGTCGAGTAGAAGTTGGCATGGGGTAAGTCTAGGCTCCGGAGTATGAATCTGCAGAATCAAGGACGTGTATATCTGGTTACGGGCGCTTCTGGTTACGTTGGTGGGCGCTTAGTGCGCGACCTCTTAAGCGATTCAAAAAAGGTACGCGTATTTGTCCGCGATGCAAAGAAGATTAAGGGACAGAGCTGGGCAGGCAACGTTGAAGTCATTGAAGGCAATGCAACAAATTCAGCTGACCTTGATCGCGCTCTTGCAGGTGTTCACACTGCTTATTACTTGCTGCATTCAATCAATGTAGCGACAGATTTTGAAGATATTGAATCTGCGATGGCGCGCAACTTCGCGCTCGCATCTGAAAAGGCAAACGTTCAGCAGATCATTTACTTGGGTGGCATCGCAAATGATGAAAACCGCAGTAGGCACTTAACTTCACGCATGAATACTGGCACTCAATTAGCTTCATCATCTGTGCCAGTTCTAGAACTTCGAGCTGGAATCATCATTGGTTCGGGATCTGCCTCTTTTGAAATGTTGCGTCACTTAACGCATCGCTTGCCAATCATGACTACTCCGAAATGGGTTTCAAATCGCACGCAGCCTATTGCAATTCGCGACGTGCTTTATTACCTGCGTAGCGCAGCTAATTTGCCTAAGACTGAAAATCGCATCTGCGACATTGGTGGTCCAGAGGTAGTTACCTACGCGGCGATGATGCAGACATTTTCCAAGTTATCTGGTCTGCGCAAGCGAATCATTATTCAAGTTCCTGTACTTACCCCAAAACTTTCCAGTCTCTGGATTGGCTTTGTCACTCCAGTGCCAACATCTCTTGCCAGACCGCTTGTTGAATCACTGATTAGTGAAGTTGTCGTTGATTCACGGAAGAGCGTCACAGAGATTATTCCTCTGCCACCTGAAGGCTTACTTACAGTTTCACAAGCGATTCAATTGGCTCTGACTCGTACAGAAGAGAATTCTGTCGACACCCGTTGGTCTGACGCAGCTTTTCCAACAGCACCGTGGCAGAAAGCGCAGAGTGATCCGGATTGGGCTGGAGAACTGACACTGAAAGATCATCGCGAAATTACAACAGATGTACCCATCGAAAAGATCTGGGAACAAATTGAAGGCATCGGCGGGGAACACGGATGGTTTGGTTCGGGTTGGCTCTGGTATCTGCGTGGATTAATTGATCGCATGGTGGGTGGTGTTGGTCTGCGTCGCGGGCGCCGCGATCCGCGCTATTTACGCGTTGGCGACAGTTGTGATTTCTGGCGCGTTGAAAATATTGTTAAGCAAGAACATCTCCGTTTGTATGCAGAGATGATCTTGCCCGGTAAGGCGTGGCTTGAATTTAAACTTGTCGAAAAAGATGGCAAGACAGTTGTATATCAAGATGCGCTCTTTGAACCTCGCGGACTTGGTGGACAGATTTATTGGTACGTCGTTTCGCCATTTCACTTCTTTATTTTTCCAACGATGTTACGAAACATTGTGAAGGCCGCTAGAAAATCTTAAGCGGCTTAAATCCCACACTTTGACCCTACTCACGCGTAAGATTTGGCATATGTCTGCGCTAGAAAATCCAGAGATTTCGGGTTCAACTTTGACCGACCTTGAATCACGCATTCTGGACTTCGAACGCAATTGGTGGCGCTTTGCAGGGGCTAAGGAAAGTGCGATTAAAGAGCTCTTTGATCTCTCCGCTCCTCGTTACTACCAATTGCTCAATGACCTCATTGACCGAGATGATGCCCTCGAGGCCGCTCCTATGTTGGTTAAGCGCCTTCGCCGCCTGCGCGAAGCTCGCATGCAAGCCCGTTCAGCCCGCTAAAACCCCAATTCCACCCCCAGCAGCCCTCTCGTTTTGCGACCGGGAATAAGACCGTCTAGATTTGGCGTTAGCACTCGAGGGTCGAGAGTGATAATTCATAAATCGTCCCAGGTTCGATCTATCACTAGGAGCTAACAACTATGGCAAAGCAAATTGCCTTTAATGAAGAAGCCCGTCGCGGATTAGAGCGCGGAATGAACGTACTCGCTGATGCGGTCAAGGTAACCCTTGGACCTCGCGGACGTAACGTCGTCCTTGAAAAGAAATGGGGAGCGCCAACAATTACCAACGATGGCGTTTCAATTGCTAAGGAAATTGAACTTGATGATCCATGGGAGAAGATTGGCGCAGAGCTAGTTAAGGAAGTTGCTAAGAAGACAGATGATGTCGCT
>WLPI01000053.1 GCA_009698845.1 Actinomycetota bacterium | reverse complement strand
TGAACTTGGGCTTCATAGAATTGAAATAAATGTGCGTCCTGAAAATGATGCTTCTTGCAGAGTTGCCGAGAAGGCTGGATTTGAATTTGAGGGCTTCAGAAAAGGCTATTTACATATCGATGGGGCTTGGCGAGACCATAAGTGTTTTGTAAAGACCAATGAATTAATTCAGTAAACCCCCCTTGAAATCCACAAGTAATTAGTGCTCGCCCTCTAACCTTGACCCATCATGGCTTCAGGAATTATCTATCTAGCGATTATTGGCATGTGGGTTGCCTATTTCTTGCCACGCTGGGTACATAATAAAAATGAATTCTCGGGAAAGAGCGTCGAGAGATATAAAAGTGCGCTTCGTGTAGTTGCAAGCAGTACACCCGGTGCAAACATTGGCTCGGGCGTTATTTACACAGATGTTGATCGGGCAGGAAGAGTTGCACAGCAACTTATGCGCCGTCGAATTATCTTCGCAATCATTTTTATTTCATTCATTCTCACAACGGTAGGTGCAATCATGCAAACAATCGCTTATGCAGCTGTTGCAATTCCTGTAACTGCGCTACTTCTCTATATCGCACATGTGCGGCGACAAACAAACAGCGAACGTATTCAGCGTCGACGTGTTGATCAGTTGCACAAGACAACTGAAGGCATTTCACACACGAATCTCTCTGAAGTTCTCACCACTAAAAACTCTGAGGCTCGCGTTAGCAATGATCACTGGATTCCATTTGCAGAACGTGAACTCACTGGCGTAACTCTTCTTCCTAAAGGAACTGCGCAAGCGCGATCAGAGTGGCAACCAAATGACATTCCAGTTCCGACTTATGTCAATGCTCCTAAAGCTGTTGCGTCAAAGAGAGTTATTGATCTCACCGAACCAGGTAAATGGACAGAAGAACAAGAGCGTCTCGAACGTGAAGCACTGGCAGCAGCTGCGCCATCACGCGATGAGATATTTGACCAGCAGCTTGCAGATGAGGCTGTTCAGCGTCTTCGTGATATGCGCGCTGCTAACGAATAACTAGTTAGTTAAATCCAGCTGGGGAACCACATTCTGTTCTGCCATGCCTCATATGTAATGACATCACCTAAATAAATTGGCAAGAAGTAGACGAAGTTTAAGAAGATAAGAATAAAAACCGCACCCAGTACTACTTCTCCGCTCTTTTTAAAGGTACTCAGAATCATGCGTGCAGCAAAAACGAGTGCCAAAATCAAGAAGGGCTCAAAGACAATTGAATAGAAATTAAAGACTGTTCTCTGCTGGAATAGGAACCATGGCAAATAACCGGCGCTCATTCCCGCGATAATTATGGTCTTTGCTGGATCTACTTGTTTCTGAACAAGTCCACGAATCCACATTCCTATAACAAATGCGAGTGCAATTGTTCCAAGCCACCACAACAGCGGAGTTCCCAGTGCTAGAACTTCTTGAGAACAAGACTCTGCACCGCACCCTTGAGGTGACTTATAGTAGAAAGAAGTTGGTCTACCCATAATCAACCAACTCCAAGGATTTGCTTCGTAATTGTGTTTCTCGGTTAACCCAGTATGAAAATTGAGCATCTGCTGGTGGTAATTGATAAAAGAAGAGAATGTGTTAGAAGATAAATCACGTGCCCATCCACGGTTGCTCGAAAACCAACCACTCCACGAAGCGATGTAGACAGCAATTGGAATCAAACCAAATTGTGAAAATCTCTCAACAGTTGGACGAATCAGATTTCTACCAGTGTTATGTGTAAATGCTCTATACAACGCAATGCCGCCAAATACGAGGATGAAATAGAGTGCGCTCCATTTAGTTGCTAGAGCTAATCCCAAAGCAAATCCTGTTAACCAGTAATTCCTTGAAACAAAGAAATAGGTAGCAATCAAGATAAAGAATGTTAGAAAGTTATCTAGCAGTGCTGTACGAGAATGAACCAGAGCCAATCCATCGATTGCCATGAGAGCGCTTGCTAAACCGGTTAGTAGTGAATTTCTGAATAGCTTGTGCGCAATAAGTGCGATTAACAGAATCATGAGGGAACCTACTAATGCAGTAGTAAATCGCCATCCGAAGGAGTCATCACCAAAGACTTTTATACCTGCAGCAATCATCCATTTACCCAGTGGAGGATGAACTACGAATTCAGATTGTGCACCTGTTACTTCTACCCCGTACTTCAAAAAGTCGCGAGCACCATCAACGTAATACACCTCGTCAAAGATGAGAGTCTTTATTGAGCCAAGATTGTTTAATCTGAGCAAGAATGAGAAAGTCGCAATTACGATGGGAGCAATCGCAGCAATCATGCGTAAAGAATATGGGAGTATTCGCATATGGCCCTAGTTCTCGCAGCGACTCCGCTTGGAAATCCTCTTGATGCGAGCACGCGCCTCAAGCGGGCAATTGAATCTGCAGACATTATCGCCGCAGAAGATTCACGACGGTTTCATCGACTGGCATCTGATCTAGAAGTCACTTTTACTGCACGCATCATTTCTTTCTTTGAAGGAAACGAAACAGATCGAACTCAGGAAATATTGACGCTATTACGTGCAGGTAAGGAAGTACTAGTAGTTACAGATGCAGGTATGCCGACAATTAGTGATCCAGGATTTCGGTTGATGCGAGATGCGATTGCAGAGAAAATTCAGACTGTCGTAATTCCAGGACCAAGCGCACCAACAATGGCTATTGCTCTATCAGGATTACCTACTGACAGATTTACCTTTGAAGGATTTGCGCCGCGGTCACAAGGTGCGCGTAAAGCCTTTTTCGAGAAACTTAGATTTGAAGAACGAACGATGGTTATTTTTGAAGCGCCACATCGACTTCAAGAATCCCTCGAAGATGCTGCTTCGATATTGGGCCTCGATAGAGCAGGCGCTATCTGCCGCGAAATGACAAAGACGTACGAGGAAACTATTCGCGGCACTCTGGCAGAACTTATTGATTGGGCATCACAGAAAGAAGTCCTTGGGGAAATCACATTGGTATTTGCTGGCGTTACAGCTGGTGCTGAAGGAAAGACATCTGAGGATGCAGTAGCGCGAGTCCGTGAATATGAGGCTGCTGGCATGGATCGCAAAGGTGCAATCGCAACTGTCGCCGAAGAATTCGGGATTCCGAAGAAGATCGTTTATGCAGCCGTAGTCGATGCGAATAAGATGAGCAGATGAAGTCTTTCTACCTGACTACGCCTATTTACTATGTAAATGATGCGCCACATATTGGCCATGCATATACAACGGTTGCAGGCGATGTACTTACTCGTTGGCATCGCCAGCGCGGAGAATCAGTCTGGTTTCTTACAGGGACTGACGAGCATGGTCAGAAAGTTATGCGCACGGCAGAACAGAACAACGCTGCTCCGCAAGCATGGGTAGATAAGCTCGTTGCAGATGCGTGGAAACCAAACTGGACTGCGTTAAACATCGCAAACGATGATTTCATCCGCACAACTGAACCTCGTCACACAGAACGAGTTCAAAAGTTTTTGCAATCACTCAAGGATTCTGGCCACATCTATGCCGGCAAATATGAAGGCCCTTACTGCGTCGGGTGTGAAGAATTTAAGTTACCTGGTGATCTGATTGATGCAGATGGAGAAAAACTCTGCCCAATTCATAGCAAGCCAATCGAGTTAGTTAATGAAAACAACTGGTTCTTTAAGCTTTCTGAATTCACGCAACCACTCCTTGATCACTATAAGAACAACCCAGAAGCATGTCAGCCTGAATCCGCGCGCAATGAAGTTGTTTCATTCTTAGAAGGTGGAGTTTCAGATCTATCAATTTCTCGCTCTACTTTTGATTGGGGTATTCCAGTTCCTTGGGATACAGACCAAGTTGTCTATGTTTGGTTTGATGCGCTACTAAATTATGCAACCGCAGTCGGCCTTACAGATGCACCAGATTCTGAAGGAGGCAAGAAATTTGCTGAGACATGGCCTGCCGATGTGCACCTCGTCGGGAAAGACATTTTGCGCTTTCACGCAGTGATTTGGCCTGCAATGCTAATGGCTGCTGGCATAGATATTCCAAAGAAAGTATTTGCGCACGGATGGTTACTGGTTGGCGGCGAGAAGATGAGTAAATCTAAACTCACTGGAATCGCACCTTCAGATATCACTGATCATTTTGGTGTTGATGCGTTTAGGTATTACTTCTTACGTGCGATCCCATTTGGTAGCGATGGATCTTTCTCATGGGAAGACATGAGCGCTCGATATACATCTGAGCTGGCAAATGATTTTGGAAATCTTGCTTCACGTCTTGCAGCAATGATTGAAAAGTATTGCGAAGGTAAAATCCCAGCAGTTGCAGAAGATTCTGCGCTATCAGCCGCTCTTGTGGAGACTGTTGCAAAAGCAGATTCTGCGATGGTGGCCCTAGATTTCCAGGGTGGAATCAATGCAGTGATGGATTTCTGTAAGCGAGTCAACGGCTTTGTTACTGAAAAGCAGCCGTGGATCCTTGCTAAAGATCCTGCTAACCAAGCAGAACTTGAAGCGGTTCTCTATAACACCGCTGAGTCTTTGCGTGCGCTTGCTGTATTACTTCACCCAGTAATGCCGGCAACAACTGAAATTTTATGGCAATCACTTGGTGCACAAGATGTTCTAGGAGATATTTCAAAGCAGCAGATTTCAAGCGTTGCTAAATGGGGACAACTTCCACAAGGTGCCACGGTGACAAAGACGCCTGTACTTTTCCCACGGTTAGAAGTTAAAGAGTAATTACCTATGGCTGATCGCCACAACCGCGATATCGAACGCGAGCTCGCGCCACATCCGCAAGCCCTTCCTGTCCCAACAGTTGATTCACACGCACACATTGAGATAGTTACAGATGCGGCACCTGATTCTGATGCAGTGCGGAAAGTTTTGGATGATGCAAAATCTGTCAACGTAGATCGCATTATTCAGGTTGGTTATTCGGCTGAACAATCACAGTGGTGTGTGGATATGGCAAATGCTTTTCCAGGTCGCGTTCTTGCTGCAGTTGCATTGCATCCAAATGAAGCACCTGTCGTGCAAGATATGCAAGCAGATTGGGCGATTATCGAAAA
Organism: Actinomycetota bacterium; assembly: GCA_009698845.1. Taxonomy (GTDB): domain Bacteria; phylum Actinomycetota; class Actinomycetes; order Nanopelagicales; family Nanopelagicaceae; genus Planktophila. Next base: position 2,894 of record WLPI01000053.1, on the reverse strand, counting down.
GTTAGCGCAAGAACCACGCGTTCGTGCAATCGGCGAGACTGGCCTAGATTATTTCCGTACACCACCTGAGTTACGCAAGCGTCAACAAGAATCTTTCAAATGGCATATTGATTTAGCTAAGCGAACCAATAAAGCTTTAGTGATTCATGATCGCGATTCTCATGACGACGTTCTTTCAGTATTGCTTGAAGTTGGTGCACCAGACAAGACTGTCTTCCATTGTTTCTCCGGTGATGTCGAAATGGCAAAGACATGTATTGATCGCGGCTATGTGCTTTCTTTTGCTGGAACACTTACCTTTAAGAATGCACCCGCGCTGCGTGAGGCGGTAAAGCTTGTTCCGCATGATCAATTGTTGGTCGAGACAGATTCACCGTTTCTAGCACCCGCTCCTCATCGCGGGGCGCTTAATACCCCAGCCCAGATAGCAAATATCGTTCGCGCAATGGCAGCAGAACGCAATGAAGATGTTGCAGAGCTTGCCACTGCTTTATCAGTAAATGCAGAGCGAATTTTCGGTTCATTCGCATGACGTTGTTGGGTGCCGCAGAGATACGTGAATTAGCTGCAGCTCTAGATCTCAAGCCATCGAAATCACTGGGACAAAACTTTGTCCATGATGCAAACACGTGCAGAAAAATCGTTCGTATCGCAGGACTTACATCAGAGGATGTTGCACTCGAGATTGGCCCAGGTCTTGGTTCTCTTACACTTGCAATGCTTGAAGAGGCACGAGAAGTAATTGCAGTGGAGATTGATTCACGGTTGGCCACACAACTTCCAATTACTGCACAGAAGCACTCTGAAACTCCTGAGAAATTGACAGTCGTAAATCAAGATGCCTTAACACTTAAGAATCTTCCACTAGAGCCAACAGTGCTCATTGCAAATCTTCCGTATAACGTTTCGGTTCCGGTATTTCTTCATCTACTTGAGATATTTCCAACGCTACGAAGTGGTGTCGTAATGGTCCAGGCAGAAGTTGCCGATCGGCTTGCTGGAAAACCGAACTCTAAAGAATATGGAATCCCTAGCGTGAAAGCTGCTTGGTGGGCAGATGTCTCTGGTGCAGGATCAGTTTCGCGTTCAATATTTTGGCCACAACCAAATGTTGATTCAAAATTAGTAGGTTTCGTCCGAAGGTCAACACCGGGTGATGAAATCTTGCGTAAGAAAGTTTTTGCAATTATTGACCTTGCTTTTGCGCAACGTCGAAAGATGTTGCGATCTGCACTTTCTTCTATGTATGGCGGCTCTGCAGCTGCTGAAGCGGTTCTCACTGCGGCAGGAATCGACCCAACACTTCGTGGTGAAGCACTTGATATTAACTCCTTCTGCGCAATTGCAAAACAAGGGTAGAGTTTTATCGTGGCTAGTAATTCAGTAACCGTGCGCGTACCTGCAAAGGTGAATTTGCAGTTATCGGTGGGCCCTCGCGAGTCAGATGGGTTTCACAATTTGGTCTCTGTTTTCCAGGCAATATCTATTTTTGATGATGTAACTATTACAAAGCAGAGTCCAGGGCACGGAATATCAATTTCAATCACCGGCGAACACACACATGGAGTCCCTGAAGATGCTTCAAATTTAGCTGTTAAAGCAGCAGCTTTAGTGGGCTCAAAGTTCGATTTTGACGTTGATGTGCATATTGATGTGAAGAAGTCGATTCCCGTTGCAGGCGGAATGGCTGGAGGAAGTGCCGATGCCGCTGCAGCACTTGTCGCAATGGATTCACTTTTTAACCTTGATATGTCACGAGAAGAGTTACACGCACTAGGTTCAGAGCTTGGAAGCGATGTTCCATTTATGATTTCTGGCGGAACTGCTATCGGCCAAGGTCGTGGCGATCAACTGACCGCAGCACTTTCCAGGGGTACTTACCACTGGGTGCTCGCACTATCTAGCGTTGGATTATCTACACCAGCTGTTTATTCAGAGTGTGATCGAATGCGCGCAGAGTTAGAAATTGCACCACCGGCAGTCTCTGATCATTTAATGCAATCACTTTTGGCAGCTGATGCCGATGCAGTTGGTCGCGCACTAGTAAATGACTTACAGAACGCTGCATGTTCGCTACGTCCAGCCCTGAGTTTGGTACTTGAAGTTGGGCGTGACTACGGGGCCCTTGGTGCAATAGTTTCAGGCTCTGGACCAACTGTGGCATTTCTGGTTGCAGACGAAGACGCAGGTTTGGATTTAGCTGTTGCACTTACTGCTAGTGGAGTTGTTGGAAGTGTTGCGCGTGCACATGGACCAGTGCACGGAGCAAAAGTTATTTAATCTGTATTTGAATCAAATTCAGTAACAAGTGTGCTCAAGAGTGCCGCCAGTTGTTCGCGATCTTTTGCAGACAAATCTCGTAGTAATTCTCTTTCGTTCTCAAGTAAGTCTTCCATCGCTGCATCGACTGCGCGGATTCCAGATTTTGTCAGGGTGACTAATGACCCACGACCGTCGTTTGGATCTGATTCTCGGGTGATTAAGTGCAATTCTTCAAGTCTGTCTAAACGATTTGTCATAGTTCCACTTGTCACCATTGTTTCTTGCATTAATTGCCCAGGTGATAATTGATATGGCGCACCTGCTCTACGAAGAGCAGCTAAAACATCGAAGCCCCAATTTTCAAGATCACCAAATGCATCTCGGCGGGCAATATCCAGATGGCGTGCAATGCGGGTAATGCGGCTGAGTACATAGAGGGGGGAGAGGTCTAAATCCGGACGTTCGCGCTTCCATGCCGCAACGAGGCGGTCTACTTCATCGCGTTGGTTCATAAGAAGTGAGTTTAGTGGTCGCGAGCACTACCGAATATAAGGGAGAATATAGGTTCCGCCATTGTGTAGTGGCTAGCACATGGGCCTTTGAAGCCCAGGGTCCAGGATCGATACCTGGTG
>WLPI01000052.1 GCA_009698845.1 Actinomycetota bacterium | reverse complement strand
GTGTATCTCAAATTTACAGTGCGCAACTCTCCTGGTTTATATCCAGCTGGTGGCCACATTCAGGGTCTCGTTGAATCCACGGCACGCGAACGTGTTCGCAGAGCTTCAATCGGACACTCAATGCTCACTCGCTACGACTACAAAGGTTGATGTGTGGCAAAGAGCAACGTCCTGATTTTTGGTGCAACGGGTGCACTCGGTAGCGCAATTCATTCCCGATTTACCAGGGCTGATTGGAACATCTACTGCGCAGTGCGTTCGCCTTCCACCCTTCCTCAATCATTTCTTCTTCCAATAACCAAGGGCCATCTGCCTGCAGAAATCGCTGATGTCGAATTTGATGCAGTTATCTTTGCTCAGGGAACCAATTCCAATGGCAACGTAATGGATACAGAGACCTCTGAACTTTTGCGTGTATTTGATGGCAATGTCGTTGCAATTACAGAGGCAACTGCCGGCTTGATGCATCACAATAAAATAAAGCAAGGCGGTCGAATAGTTATTTTAAGTTCTTTATGGGAACTACTTACACGCCAGGATAAAATGGCTTACACGGTTTCAAAAGCTGCCGTAGGTGGACTTGTCAGGTCAATGGCAGTTGATCTTGGTCGCGCAAAAGGAATTCTTGTTAACGCAATCCTTCCTGGAATTGTAAGAACTCCCATGGCAGAGAAGCTGCTTGCACCAAGCCAGATTGAAAACGTTGCGAATTCAACCCCGGGCGGAAAACTTGTAACGCCAGAAGATGTGGGAAATAGTGCATACATATTGGCCTGCGAATCAAATACAGCTATTTCAGGGCAGAGCATCTATGTAGATAATGCGTTCTCGGTTGCGAGAGTTATTTAAGATATGAGCGTTGAACTCCTCAATGAAGATACGGTGGTCGCCTATCTGCAATCACGAGGAGTCATTTCCTTTAATGAAAAGGCAACAGTAGAAATACTCACCGGCGGAGTATCCAATGTAGTGCTTGCAGTACAGACTGAGTCGAAAGATTTAGTTCTGAAGCAAGCCCTGGCTGAATTAAAGGTTGCTACAAAATGGGAAGCGGATCAACGCAGGGCCATCGTTGAGGCCCATGCAATAGAGACTTTTCATGCACTCTCACCAGAACAAGTTCCGGCACTAGTTGATTATGACCCTGAAGTATTTACCTTAGTTCTTGAGCGGGTACCGCATTCTGCAACGGTCTGGAAATCAGATTTACTCGAAGGAGTTATCTACCCTGAGATCGGCGCTAAGCTCGGTCATACCTTGGCTACATGGCATAACTTCGGTCGTAGTTCAGAGGTAGCTCGCAAGAAGTTCTCTGAAGATTTACTCTTTGAGCAACTTCGTATTACGCCTTTCTACGGAACTGTTGCGGGAAAGAATCCAAAACTATCGCCAAAGATTATGAGCCTTGTAGATGAATTAATGAGTGAGAAAACAACGCTTGTTCACGGAGACTTTTCACCCAAGAACATCATGATTGGCCAAGAACGTGACGTGTACATTTTAGATTATGAAGTGACACATACGGGAAATCCTGTATTTGATTTGGCATTTCTCACCGGACACTTACTCTGTAAGTATTTCCGAGAACAAAACCCGGGTAAGCGTGAGAGTCTTCGTCAAACAGCGCAAGACTTTATGAAGGCATACGATGAGCAGAGCGAAGTAGCGCATTCACCTACTCTTGCGTGGCACACGGCTTTGATCGCACTTGCACGCGTAGAGGGAACATCGCTAGTTCATTACTTGGACGAGTCTGCTCAGCATCTACTTGCCAAGCATTGCAAGAGCACACTCGCGCGCGAAGTTCCAAGTAATTTACTCGAGCTATTCGCAGAGGAGCTCCAATGAAGATAGAAAAGGTATTTGGATATCAAGTCCTTGATTCACGGGGGCGACCAACTGTTGCTGCCTCCATCACGCTTGATGATTCTTCTGTGCATACTGCACGCGTTCCATCAGGTGCTTCCACCGGTGCCCATGAAGCAGTTGAGCTGCGTGATTCTGGAACCCCTCGTGAAGAGAAGTTCTATGGCGGGAAATCAGTTTTTACGGCAGTTGCACATATAAATATAAAGATCGCGCCGGCACTCGTTGGAAAAGTCACTGCTCTTCAAGAAGTTGATCTCGCTATGAAAGAAATTGATCCGTCGTTAAATCACAGCGGATTAGGGGCCAATGCCACTCTCGCGGTTTCCTTAGCGGCGGCAAAAGCCGAGGCACATAGCAAGAATCAATCTCTCGCTCGATTGTTCACGCCACAAGGGCCGCTCTTACTTCCCATGCCTATGGTGAATATTCTCTCTGGAGGTGCGCATGCAAATCGCACTTTAGATATTCAAGATGTATTAGTGCTTCCTCATGGTGCCAAAAGTTTCTCAGAAGCCCTTTCATGGATTGTTGCGATTCGCGAACTTGCTGCAGTTCGAGGCCGCGAAAAAGGTTTAGTCACTCATCTTGTTGCAGATGAAGGCGGACTGGGAATTCCATTTGATTCAATCGAAGATGCTTGCTCATTTGTTGTCTCCTGTATTGAAGAACTTGGGCTCAAGCCAGCAGTGGATGTTTCTTTGGCACTTGATATTGCATCCACTCAATTCTTTATTGATGGCAAATACGAGCTACACAATGCTAAGAAGAGTTACACACCTGCGCAATTTGTTGACTTCATTGCCTCCCTTATTAAGAATCAACCAATCATCTCTATTGAGGATCCTTTTGCAGAAGATGATTGGAGCTCATGGAGTAACTACGCAGCTATTGCCCCACAGCAATTGCAGCTACTCGGTGATGACTTGTTTACAACGAGCCCAACACGACTACAACGCGGCATCACTGAGAAAAGTGCAAATGCAATTCTGATTAAGCCCAATCAAAATGGACTTGTCTCAGACACACTTCGAGTTCTAGAAAGCGCTCATGAAGCAGGCTTTAAGACAGTAGTTTCAGCCCGCTCAGGAGAAACTGAAGATAGTTGGTTATCTGATTTAGCAACGGGATGGAAGGCTCAGCAAATTAAAGTTGGATCAACTCATGGCTCTGAGCGCACTGCAAAGTGGAATCGCTTGCTTGAGTTTGAGGCAACGGAAGAGACGAAGTTCGCTCAACCCTTTTAACGCCTCGCTAATTTAACTAGTGTGAGTGGCGAGGAATTCCCGATCCACTTCCACCGACAAGGAAGTCAAAGTCTGCGCCCAAGTGTGCCTGCTGAACATGTTGCACATAAAGACGTGACCAACCTCGATCGGGAAGCTTATTTGGATTACTCCACTTCGCGCGGCGTTCGGCAAGTACTTCTTCGGTGACATGCAAAGTGAGTGAACGGTTTGGAACATCGAGTTCGATCTCATCTCCATTTTCAACGAGCGCTAGTGGACCTCCTGCTGCACCTTCTGGTGAGACGTGAAGAACAACAGTGCCATATGCAGTTCCGCTCATGCGAGCATCGGAGACGCGCACCATGTCGGTGATACCCATTTCAAGAATCTTCTTAGGCAGTGGCATATTTCCAACTTCAGGAAAACCTGGGTATCCCATTGGTCCAGCGTTACGAAGAACTAGAACAGTATCCGGAGTGACATCTAGATCTGGATCATCTGCAACTTCCAAATACTCTTCGATGCGATCAAAGACCATCGCAACACCGCGGTGCTGCAACAGTGAAGGAGTCGCTGCAGAAACTTTGAGAACTGCTCCATCTGGAGCAAGAGAACCTCGAACTACAACGATGCCAGAACCTGCTTTTTGAAATGGTGCATCCTTCGGTGTAATGACATCGTCATTCCACGATTTCGCGTTCTCAATATTTTGAGCAACTGTCTTTCCAGAAACAGTTATGTGGTCCGTGTGAAGGAGACCCTCAATCTCTTTCATCACTGCAGGCAGACCACCGGCATCAAAGAACTCTTCCATCAAATACTTACCTGATGGCATGAGATTTACCAAGACTGGAACGTCGCGAGCAAGACGATCGAAGTCATCGAGTTCTAGCTTCACACCGATTCGGCCGGCGATCGCTAGTAAGTGAACAACAGCGTTTGTAGAGCCACCAATTGCAGCATTAACACGGATTGCATTTTCAAACGCTTCACGTGTAAGAATTTTAGAAAGTCGTTGATCTTCGTGAACCATCTGAACAATACGTCGTCCAGCTTCGTGTGACGTTGAATATCTGCGAGCATCGACTGCAGGAATTGCAGCACTTCCTGGCAATTGAACGCCAAGTGCTTCAGTTACACACGCCATAGTTGATGCGGTTCCCATAGTCATACAGCTACCGTTTGAACGAGCAGAGCAGCTCTCCATCGCAAAGAATTCTTCAATCGTCATTTTGCCTGCACGAAGTTCTTCGCTGTATTTCCAGACTGCGGTGCCAGAACCAAGAGTCTTTCCTTGATAGCGACCATTAAGCATTGGACCACCGGTGATCATCAAGGTTGGAAGATCAACACTTGCAGCTCCCATGAGTAATCCAGGAGGCGTCTTATCGCAGCCAGCAAGAAGCACAACGCCATCTAATGGATTAGCACGAATGAGTTCTTCGGCTTCCATGGCAAGCAAATTTCGATACAACATAGTTGTTGGACGCATGATCGGTTCGCCCAAGGACATCGCAGGGAATTCAAGAGGGAATCCGCCGGACTCCCAGACGCCGCGCTTTACAGCTTCGGCAACTCGATTGAGGTGGCCGTTGCAAGGATTGAGTTCAGACCAGGTAGACGCGATTCCAATAACTGGTTTATTGATGAAGACATCTGGTGCATAGCCTTGGTTGCGTAGACGCTCGCGATAAATGAAACCGTGCTTATCTTTTAGCGCAAACCAGTTTTCACTTCTACGCGCAAACACTTCCTCGGACACAATTGCCTCCTGATTTTCAAATCACAAACTTGTCTTATGTGATGAGTTGATTCTATTCTGAAATGTCTACCGTTGACTAGAGCGTGCAGTGATTTAGAATTTGTGAATTTGGTGATAATCTGCACTTGTTGGTAATTTTCGCTCGCATCAATAAAATTGGGGCTACGTAGAAAGAACGGGAATAAAATGCGCATTGCTCGACTTGGCAAGATTCATCATGAGAAACCAGCCATTATTTGTGACGAATCAGAGGCAGTTTTTGTCGATGACATCATCTCTGATTGGAATCGCACAGAGCTTGAGAATGGGGCGATGGAGAAGATCCGCGCTCTTGATATCAGCAAGCGCCCTCGCGTAAAAATTGCCGACTACCGCCTTGGATCTCCAGTTGCCCGCCCCACAAAAGTTGTCTGCATTGGTTTGAACTACGCCCAGCACGCAATTGAAACAGGAGCGACCCCTCCACCAGAACCTGTTGTCTTTATGAAAGCACCTGACACTGTTATCGGCGGAAATGACGACATCATCGTTCCCCCTAATTCGCTAAAGACCGATTATGAAGTGGAACTCTGTGTTGTCATTGGCAAGCGTGCGCTTTATTTGAAATCTGAAGAAGAAGCAGCGCAACACATTCTTGGATACACAATTTCTCAAGATGTTTCAGAGCGCTACTGGCAGGTTGAGCGCAGCGGTCAGTGGATGAAGGGAAAGTCATTTCCTACATTTAATCCAATGGGTCCATGGATTGTTACTGCAGATTCATATGATCCAACCGATGTTGCACTTTCTTGCAAAGTTGACGACGAAATGCGTCAGAATTCACGTACTAATGATTTGATTTTCGGAATCAATCACTGCATCTGGTACTTGTCACAATTCATGGAATTGCACCCAGGGGATGTCGTCAATACCGGAACACCACAAGGTGTTGGTATGGGCTCTAACCCAACTAAATTCCTCAAGGGTGGCGAGGTAGTTGTGACCACGATTGAAGGAATTGGAACAATTACTTCAAAAGTTCGTAACGCTTAAGTTATCTAACAATCGCAGATTCGATTGCAACCTTAATCTTTGGCTTTCCGATTCCGCTGGGATTATCTACGCCTTTTGATGCGATAAATTTCAAAACATCTAGGCCTTTGGTGATCTTTCCCCAGATTGAATACGAAGGTCCGAGCGCTGGAGAATCTCCGAATACAAGGAAGAACTGGCTGCCATTTGTATTCGCTCCAGAGTTAGCCATGGCCACTGTTCCTGCAGGGTATGTAAGTTCTTTGCCGATCGGTAGATTTTCATCTCCGTACGAGAATCCAGGACCACCACTACCAATGGCAGTGGGATCACCACATTGGAGCATGTAGAAACCAGATATTGCTTCGCGGTGACATAAAGTTTTGTTGTAGTAACCAGCGCGCGCAAGTGCGGAAATTTGAGTGACTGTAAATGGAGCATTAGGGTCGAGAGCAATTTCAATTGTGCCGCAGTTAGTTCTAAGGATAAGTTGCTTTGGAAGTCTCTTCGCAGCCGTTTGCGGAGGAGTCGTCTTCATAGGTGCGCGTGCTTTAGCCGTAGTTGATTTACAGACAATCTGAGTCGCAGCTGTCGCGGTTGCTGGGGCAAATGTAAGCACACTCAGTACAAGGCTTACCAGCAGTGATTTTGTAGTAATTCTCTTCTTCATCGAACTTCTTACTCCCATTCAATAGTGCCGGGCGGCTTGCTAGTGACATCAACTACTACTCGATTTACTTCGCGAACTTCGTTAGTAATTCGAGTAGAAATCTTTTCGAGCACATCATAGGGAAGGCGAGACCAATCTGCAGTCATGGCATCTTCACTTGATACAGGGCGCAGAACAATCGGATGACCGTAGGTACGACCGTCGCCTTGCACGCCAACGCTGCGGACATCGGCAAGAAGAACAACAGGACACTGCCAAATAACTCGGTCGAGACCGGCTGCCTTGAGCTCTTCACGAGCAATGAGATCGGCATGACGCAAAATTTCTAAACGCTCTGCTGTGACTTCACCAATAATTCGAATTCCAAGACCTGGACCAGGAAAAGGCTGACGCCAGATGATTTCTTCTGGAAGCCCAAGTTCTAATCCAACATGGCGCACTTCATCCTTAAACAAAGTACGAAGCGGTTCAACCAAAGTAAATTTCAAATCATCTGGCAGGCCGCCCACATTGTGGTGCGATTTAATATTTGCTGTTCCTGTGCCTCCGCCAGACTCGACAACATCTGGATACAGGGTGCCTTGCACTAGGAATTCGACATCTCCCCCAGCTGCGATGTCACGAGCTGCGGATTCAAAGCAGCGGATAAATTCGCGGCCAATAATTTTTCTCTTTGTCTCTGGATCTATAACCCCAGCGAGAGCATCTAAGAATTGTTTTTTGGCATCTACGACTACAAGCTCAATCCCAGTTGCTGCTACAAAGTCCCGTTGTACTTGTTCGGATTCTCCACTGCGAAGTAAACCGTGATCTACGAAAACGCAGGTAAGTTGTTTACCCACTGCACGTTGAATAATCGCTGCGGCAACGGCTGAATCAACTCCACCGGATAATCCGCAAATTACTCGTTTGGTTCCGATTACTTCCTTCGCTTTTGCAATTTCATCCTCTGCAATATTTGCAGTTGTCCATGATGGTGTGCAGCCTGCAATGTTGATGAGCCAGTTTTTCAGAATTGCTTGACCATGTTCAGAGTGAAGCACCTCAGGATGGAATTGAACGCCAGCTAATTTTCCAGTTGCATCTTCAAATGCGGCTATTGGGGTATCTGATGTTGATGCCGTAACAGTGAAACCAGATGGAACTTCAGAGACCGCATCGCCATGTGACATCCATACGGATTGTGAATCAGGCAGTCCTGCAAACATTTTCGACCCTGGCTTAACGGCTAGTGGTGTACGTCCAAATTCAGATTTTCCAGTCTGTGCAACTTTTCCCGCAAGAGCTGCTGCCATCGTTTGGAATCCATAACAGATTCCGAAAACAGGAATGCCGAGAGCGAAGATTGCTGGATCTACTTTTGGTGCGTGATCTGCATAAACAGATGATGGACCACCAGAGAGAATTATGGCCTCTGGATTTTTTGTACGTACTTCCGCAGCAGTTATTGTCGATGGAACTATCTCTGAATAGACATGTGCTTCACGAACTCTTCGAGCAATTAACTGTGCATACTGTGCGCCGAAATCGACGACCAATACTCCGTGACTAGCGGCCATGCTGCATGATGATCTCTACG
>WLPI01000051.1 GCA_009698845.1 Actinomycetota bacterium | reverse complement strand
TGGTCGTACATTCGACGAAGCTGCATACAACAGAAAAATCTCACAGAATCAATCCGAGATTATTACTGCGCAGAACTCAATTTCAGCGAATGTGAAATCGTTTAACTCTGTAGACAGCATCTGTCGTCAAAATGATTACGAGCTACCTGCAGAATTGGATGTAAATTAACTCCAGGTAATTGTGAACATGTTGCTCTTCCAAGCAACATAATCATCTTCTTCAGATGACTGGCCACGTATCTGGAAAGTTAGTCTACCCTTGCTCTTAGACGCATATGAGCTCCTGATAAATCCGTCCTTGAACATTGCGCTGTTCGCTTTTACGAACTTGTTCTTCTGCTGAACGAATAGCGTCATTGGCTGGCTAGGGTCTTGAACATCAATTTGCGAGCAAGAGATTGATACAGACTTGCCAACTTTCGTGTTGGCCTTCGGCACGCAAGTAACCTTTGGTGTTGACCCATCTGGGTTCTCATCTCCACTGGTTGTTTTAGTTCTGTTTGGATCAGGAACATTCACAATTCGAAGCGGCGCACCGACTCCAGGTTGAACAGCATCGAGTTGCTTATGTAACGCGCGTACCCATAACTTCGCGGTAACAACAACACTGCCACTGCCCTTGCCTGTTGCATCTAATGTGATATCTCCGAGATCTTTCCAAGGGCCAGCTTCGGTTGGAGAAGATTGCAAAGTGACAACGACTGCTGGTGCGCTTCGATATGGAGCATTTGTCTTCATCTCAACCGAAATCGGTACTGACCTTCCCAGTACAGGTGGTCCTGCAAGAGTTGATGTGAAAGTACCTTTAGGCGGAATGTTGAGAACAACAGTTCCTTGTCCAACTTTTCCATTTGAATCCTGCGTTACCACGGTGATGATGCGATCCCCTGGATCCCATCCTGTTGTATCAATCTTCCACGAAGGCTTCTGCACATCATCGACAGACCAGAGTGCATAATTTCTAGAGATGTTCGGATTATTAGAATTGAAAATAGGTGTTCCATAGAAGGATGGTTGAGCATTCTTCTCTGAAATAGCAATCGCAACGATTCGCCCACCACTTACCGGATTCGGTTTAGTCTCTGCCGTAAGTGTTATTACTCCAGGCATGATAGTTCCGGCAACAGGAGAGATAATCACTGCAGTTGGATTTGCAGTCGAGACGTTGAAATCTATTGAGGCTGTAGCAGACGCCTTCGTATCATCTGCGATCAATACAGTGAGGCGAATCAATCCATTCTTTAAACTGCCGGGCGTTGCAGTAAATCCAAAAGTCCTAACATCGTTTACTTGCCAGGTGCGATAGTTACTTGGGAAACCTGCTGCAGCAGAGTTCTGCTCAACACCAGCAAATTCTGGAGTCAACTGACTGTTATCAATTCCAATATATGAAATCTCGCCACCAGTGGCAGATGGATCAGGGCTCGCCTGAACTTTAATGCTCACAACGCCTTCAAAAGTTTGCCCAGGAGTTGGGGTCAGTATTTGTACTGTTGGTCTCAGTGCCTGAACATCAACGCCGACGGTAGCCTCAACAACATCTCCATATGAATCTTGGACTGCTACCTTGATTGTGCGAAGACCTTTTTGTAATTTCTGAGTGTTTACTTGGAATGAGTATGTTCCTGAAGAGCTTGAGCTGCCCACAGAGAAAGCCTTTATCCCAGAACTAAATGGAGAACTCCATGTGCCATATGCACCTGAAAACGTAGGCACCGCATTCTCTTCAGATATTCCAATGTAGCGAATATATCTTCCAGCTTCTTGTGCTGTAGTGACAGAGAAGGAGACATTTATCTTGCCCTTTGCAACTGAGCCCATACTTGGTGATAGAACTTGAATTGTTGGCTTTGTGCTCTTAAGTACTAATGAAATAGAAGCAGAATCACTTCTATTGCCCTCGGAATCAACCACAGTCACGTTAAAGGTGCGCATCCCTGGCTCAAAGTTTTTAGACTCTAACAACCAGCGATAACTATTGTTTGAATAGTAAGAATTTGAAACATTGAAGCAGTTAGAGGAACCAGAATATCCATTAGACCAGTAGTAGCCATTTGAGTTAGAGACTTCACCGCTTGTAACTGGAGATCCATCCATAGTCAGACAAACCTGCGCGATTCGCCCTGAAAATCCGGCCCCAACACTGCCATTAGCACTAACGTAAAAAGATCCAACTGCTACTTGCCCCGATGTCATGCTCGGTGAGAATCGGACTGTGGGCTTACCTGCTCGGACTGTAAATGAATATGTTGCTGTATTTGTTAAATACTCAGAGTCTGCTTCTTTTCGAACAGTTATTGTGCAAGTTCCCGGACCTTTTGTGTAGATAGTAGAACCTGATGTCATACAAGCATTTGAGGACACTGATGGATATGTAAATGCTCCAGTTCCTGAACCACCTGAAGCCTTGATTTCCACAGATTCGCCAACGTTCATTGGAGCGATTGCTTCAATAACGATGGGAAGCTGATTCTTCAACAGACTGGCAACGCTGTAACTGCGCGTAACAGAGGCTTCCAGATTATTTGAATCTGCCGCTTTCCTTACAGTGACCGTGCAAGTGCCGGGCGCTACACCTTGAATTTGGAATGGGAACATTGTTGGGTTAGCTGTGCCAGAAAGAGCGCATACAGATGGCGTAGAAGTGGAATATGTGACCGAACCTGTTCCACTTCCACCTGTAATAGTTACACCATAAAAACCACCGACGTTAATTGACCCAGTAGGCAAACCTGGGATAGTAATTACGAGCGGTGATTGATTTTGCAAACCCTGAATTGCGAGATTCATTGAAGCGGTTGCTACTAAGAATGACGAGTCAGCTGCCTTTGTCGCAACTAAGGTACAAGTACCTGTTGCAAGACCTCTGACTTGTGTTCCTGAGACTGAACAAATTGATGGAGTTGAAGTCGAGTATGAGAAAGCTCCGACACCCGATCCGCCGCCCACCTGGAAAGTTCCAGTCGAATTAACTGACAAGTTAGAAGGAAGGCTTATAAAAAAGACTGGAGCTTGAGTAAGCAATGAAGCAGTGGTAATAGTTGTTGACGCTGAAGCATCCACTGCAAGATAGTTAGTGTCTGACGTTTTTACTACGTTGACTGTGCAAGTTCCTATGCCAACCGCCGTGAGGGTGGAACCTGAGACTCTACAAACTGTGCTCGAGCTAGGAGTTACAAAAACAAGTGCACCAGTGCCAGTGCCACCCGTTGCAGTTAACTGAATAGAACTTCCCGCCCGGACCGAAGAAGGCATTGAGAAGCTCAAGGGAGCTTGTGCGATTTTGCCAACGTTGAAGGAGTAGGTGGCGTCAAAAGACAAATATGTTGCATCTCCTGCTTTTGAAAAAGCAATTACGCAGGTTCCTGGAGAAAGCGCGCGAACCTGCGTACTCGTCACCGAACATACAGAGGGAGACTGAGATCGGACTGAAATAGCACCTGTTCCTGATCCGCCACTGACTAGAAAATTAGAGACTGAATTGATCGGCATATTGTCGGTTGGATACGGTGAAATAGTTACAGTTGCTTGATTAAGAAGTGTTGCTGACGTCACTGTGAAGTTAGTTCCTACGTTCGCTTCTGAATAAGTACTATCGCCAGCTTTTATCGCCAAAATCCCGCACCTTCCAGCAACTCTTGCGGTGACGACCGTTCCTGAAACTGTACAGGTCGATGTCGTGAGTGAAGTGTAAGTAATACTGCCGGTACCTGATCCACCAGATGTAGAAAGATTTGCAGTTGATCCAACTCTTAGTGGCGTGGAAACGGTTGTTGAAAGTGGCATTTGTGCAAGTAAAGCTGCAGCAGCAGGAGTAATCATTCTTGAATATCCGTAGTTTTGTAAACTATCTGTGGCACCCAACTGAATTTCTCTGTTGGGAGTAAAATTAGTTACGGTATACGGGAATGTGGAGATGTTTGTTCTCTGAACTCCACCGCTCCAGATCAAACTCCAATTCCAGCCTCGATTATCTGGAACATTTACTGTCAGCGTTGTTCCCGAGAGGGTTACTGTGATGTTCTGTGCTTGAATTTCATCAGATAAGCTCCAAGGTCCCACAGAGGTAACCGATGCATTAGCAGAGTTGTAACCACTCCGATTCGTTGTGACAGTTACAGTTGCAGAAACTTTTGCTCCAACTCCTGCAACTGATACAAGTCCAGAGGAGCTGATAGTTGCAGTTCCGACTGTTGAAGAAACAGTCCAGGTATATGAAGGATCATAATTCGTAATCTGATGTTTAAATCCAGGTGCCCAGTAATCAGGTGTTCTTGCGCCAAAAGTAGGTGTCAGCCCCGGTAGGTTTACTGGAGTTGAAGGTATGACCGTTGGTAGAAACACCCTTGAATATCCATAGTTCATTAAACTGTCGTCTGCGTAGAGTTGAATTTCTCTGTTGGGGGTGAAGTTAGTAATCGTATAAGGAAACGTTCTTATATCTGTTCTCTGGACAGCACCGCTCCAGATCACACCCCATCTCCAACCCTTATTATCTGGAACATTTACCGTCAGCGTTGTTCCCGAAAGTGTTGCAGTGATGTTCTGTGCTTGAATTTCATTGGATAAATTCCAGGGTCCTACAGAGGTTACGGAAGCAGAACCAGATGAATAACCGGTCCTATTCGTTGTCACAGTTACAGTTGCAGAGACTTTATCTCCCACGCCACCAACAGAAACTAAGCCAGAAGAACTAATCGACGCTGTTCCCACTGTTGTTGCAACAGTCCAGGTGTATGCAGGATCGTAATTCGTAATTTGATGTTTAAATCCAGGTGCGTAGTAATCAGGAACACGTGCGCCGAAAGTTGGAGTGAGGCCTGGGCTAGGACCCGAGATTGTGTATGAACCTAAATTAAGCCATCCACTTGAATTGCCTGCTGCATCAATTGCTTGTGCTTGTATCTGGTACACATCACCACTTCTGGGTCCAGAAGAGGCCGTTGCAAGAGTTGCTGAATAGGCGCCATCGGTGACCCCTCCAGCGACAAAAGTTCCAGATGCACTGGTAACAACTACATTCCCAGGGTTAATCAGTCTCACACTTGTAGTTGCAATGCCAATATTGTCGGCTGCAACAAAACGAACAGAAATACTTGCTCCTGCGGCACCACTTGTTGGAATAATTGGTGCATAACCTGTGTAGGCCAAAGCACCGTTAGTTACTGTCGGAGCAGTTGTGTCAGCAGGTGCAGGTGCTGCTACTTCGTCGGCTGCATTGGCCACGCTAATTACACCTGGAGCAACTGGCAGTGAAACGCCAGCGATGATGCTCAGGCTTAGTAGCACCCGACCAATTACTTTAATCAATGTTGAAGCCTCTCTTACTTACATAAAAGAGGGGCCTCGTTGTCCCGTAAAGAACAACGAGGCCCTTCTCAATTACGAACTAGTTGTTCTTACAGGTGCTGTTGTCAGCTGCAAAACCATCGGACATTGTTGCGCCGCAATAGTTTGCTGTCTCTAGATCATCAACACCGATTTGTGAACCAAGAAGGTTCGAATTGCTGAGGTTTGTTCCAGAGAAATCTGGACCAGTGATCTGAGCATTACGGAACTTCGCACTCACTAGGTTTGCATCTCCAAAACGTGGATCTGAACCTGTTGAGTTTGAAAAGTCAGCACCCTTGAGGTTTGACTGTTCAAAGATTGCACCTGTCAGATCGACATATGTGAAATCTGAACCCTGTCCTGAACCACCTGTGAAGTCAGTGTTAGACAAGATTGCGCGTGATGCCTTTACCTTCGACAGATTAACGCGACCCATATCGGCATCTGAAAGATCAGCAGCACGAAGATTTGCACCTGTGAAGTTGGTTGCCTTTGCAGATGTACCTGAAAGGTCTGCACCCTGAAGGTTCGCACCTGTGAAGTTAGCCTTATCAAGTGTCGCACCTGTTAAAACTGCCTTTGAAAGGTTTGCACCAGAGAAGTTCATACCTGTTAGGTCGAGATCTTCAAAGTTCATACCTGAAAGATTCTTACGTGAACAGTTGCCCTTAGCCTTAACAGCGCAGCCCTTCAGACGAAGAAGCTTCTTAGCCTGGGTTGTGTCAATTGCATTTCCATCATTTGCTGCAGTTGCAGTTGCAGTTTCATTTGCATATGCACTTGGAGCAATTACCAATCCTGCAACCAAAACAGTTGCAGTCAAAATTACTTTTAGACGTGAATTCATTTTTTGCCTTCCTTGATTATGGGCCCGTACAGGTCTAAGAGTATTCAAGATATGCCCGGGGCGAAACCCTCCAAGCGGCAAAATGCTTGTGAAAATCGTGTGGCTAATGCATAAATTCAAAGGAAACTCACGGTGTAGGTAATACGGTGGCAAAGGTTCACCCCTGCCGTGTTTTCGCCCCATGACACGTAGGCCCTACTAAGTCTTTAGGATTGTCGGCATGAGGAGAGGCTAGTGACACCAAGAAATCACCTTGCGTATTCACAAGTAATTATTGAAGCTCTTCAAGCACAATCTCAACTCACTTGGCATGACGCAGCTTCACTTCTTGTTCACGCTTTTGGATGGACACATAAGACTGCATCAAATCGAATTCATGAATTAAGGCAAGCCGAAATAATTGTTGTCGAAGGTGTGTATCGAAAAGGTTTATTCGGTCGCGAAGAACCAGATACTCGCGTGCTAAAGCTTCCACCTAAAAAAATTTGATTTAATCTCGTGAGGGGATTCCCCCCATTTCGTGCTTACTTAAACAATTCAATTACCCAATAATCAGCATCCCTGAACTTAGCGACAGGTTGTACGCACACCATTTCCCCAAGGGCTTTCAGTACACACTGTTCCATTTGAATACACGGTACGAGTGCCATTTCCCCATGGCGAAGTTACTGCAGTCACGCGATTTGAATACACAGTTCTAGTTCCGTTACCCCATGGCGAAGTGGTTGACGAAGTTCGATCACTGCACGTTGTCCGAGTTCCATTTCCCCAAGGATTTGTTGTGCAAACAATCTTGTTTGAGTAAACGGTTCTCGTTCCATTTCCCCAAGGACTTGTAGTCGATGTCAACCCACCTGCGCACGTAGATCTCGTACCGTTACCCCAAGGTCCAGTGGTGCATACAGCCGCAGCTGCTTCGGGTGCAGTAATAAGTGCTCCAGAAACTAGCACTGCTGAAGTAACTAGGACTTTGAGTTTCAATGCGATCTTCATGACACAAGCCTAATCGCCCCAAATTCTTTTGTGAATAGATAAGTTAATGTGGATTGATTTGGTAGCCTCATTCCACTGAGTCGGAGTGGCGCTCTTTAGCGAAAGCTACATAGAAAAACCCGCAGAGCAATCTGCGGGTTTTTTGTTGCCGATAA
The DNA here is from genome assembly GCA_009698845.1 of Actinomycetota bacterium. GTDB lineage: Bacteria > Actinomycetota > Actinomycetes > Nanopelagicales > Nanopelagicaceae > Planktophila. The sequence goes on along the minus strand of WLPI01000051.1, from coordinate 1,201 downwards.
AGGAATGGGCGGCGCCCTTAAATCACCTCTTCTTAAAGCCAGCAGGACACTTCGGCGAAACACCCTTTACCTTCTTAGTCACTTTTCCCTTTACGCAAATAAAGCTCTGGATTCGCACACTTTGCTTAGCCGTTTCATTGTTGACTTTATCTTGTGCGGCCTTAATCTCGGCATTTGCATTAGCGGCTGCTTTATCCGCAGCGGCAACTGCATCAGCTACAGTTTTTGCCACAGCAGCCTCTGCGCGCTGATTCCTATTCTTAAACACCACCGGCAGCTCTACATAACAACCAGAACCTGTCCTATTCGTAAGAACTGATGCGCCATCTGAAAACACAGAGCTCGCATACATCAGCACACTCGTCTTTTCATCATCTTTTGCGAGCGCTAGTAGAGCTTCATAGCTCAGATCCAAACCATTGCCAGTCGTCACTGATTGTAAAGTTCTTGGCCCATAACTCGAGACCAGCGTTGGATCCTTATCCTTGCCAGCAACCATGTACTCCCACTCATACTTAAGCGAGCTAAATGAGATCCCACCGCCTGTAAATACCATCGAGACTCCATAACGAACTCCAGTATCCGTCAGCGAACAAGACACATTCGCAGCAGGTGGACCATCTGCGCGAGCAGGGCTTACTCCTAAGCCAAGTGCGCCAACTAGAACTACCGCAAAGAGTTTTCTCATTCCGAAAGGTTACTTCGCTCCCCACTAAATGTCACCGACAGTCACTACCCTTACACCCATGGGATTCTTCGCTGACTTCAAAGCAAAGCGCGCACTCAAAGCCGCAACCAAGAAACACACCAACCTTCACGCAATCTGGCAAGAAGTTATCGATTGCCTGCGCAAAATTATCGCCGCAATCACCGCCGCATCTAAAGGCGAAGATTCAGTTCCCAACACACTCATGCAAAAAGCTGGCGAACACACTCTCTGGTCTGCAACCGGAATCTTTCACGAAACCGGCCGCACTGCCTCAACATATGCAGGTGGCACTGCCGGTGTAAGCATCCCCGTCGGCGGCGGAATTCGTTTCCGAGTCGGCGCCATGAAAGGCCAAGTAATCCCCGGCATCGAACTTCAAGTAGATCGCGACCAAGGCGTCGTCATGCTCACCACCGAACGCCTCATCTTCACCGGCCCCATCCACACTCGCGAATGGAACTTCGACAAACTCTTACAACTATCCACCACCGA
>WLPI01000050.1 GCA_009698845.1 Actinomycetota bacterium | reverse complement strand
GGCGCTAGAGGATCTTGTCTGCCTGGACGTAAGAAAGCAGTTGTACTGAGCAGCCAGAGTAAGAAATATCCTGCAACGTAGTTGAGCATGATTGTCACGATAACTTCATGAGCTCCTGTGCGAGCCTTAAGGAATCCAACAAAGCCGCCGTACAAGCCCGCAAAGAGCATTGCTACAAGAATTGCAACAATGGCGTGAAGAACAATGGGAAGCTCAAATGTAAATCCAATCCAACTCGCACCGATTGCACCTGCAATAAATTGTCCTTGGGCGCCAATGTTGAAGAGTCCTGCACGGAAAGCAAGTGCAACAGATAAACCTGTAAGGATTAATGGTGATGCGGCAACAAGGGTTTCAGAGAGGGGATAGAAACCTTGAAAGAAATGTCCTTCTGCAAGTTGTGGATCATAGATAGATCCACGAAAGAGCGCCCAATATGCACCAGCTGCGGTGGAAAAACCTTTACTTATCATCGATAAAGGTTGGTTCTTTAATTCCAATACCTTTGAATCAGAGAGCGCAACAAGCAATCCGCTGGCAAAGAGCGCCATCGCAAATGAGAGAGCAGGGAGAATCAGTTTCTTTAACTTCACGGATGTACTCCCGCCATCAAAAGACCTAAATCTTCACGCGAAGTGCTTGCGGGAACAATCGCAATAAATTCGCCTCGATACATCACAGCAATTCTATCTGCGAGAGCAGAAACTTCATCAAGTTCAGTACTAAAGAGAAGAACTGCTCTCCCTCCGTCGCGCTCGGCGATGATGCGCTCATGTACAAATTCAATGGAACCTACATCAAGCCCACGTGTTGGTTGTGAAGCAACTACAAGCTTTACAGGGCGCGACAGTTCTCGCGCAAGTACCACTTTCTGTTTGTTGCCACCGGATAAGGATGATGCACTGTCCTTGGCTGACTGAGTACGAATATCAAATTCTGCAACGCGTTTTTTAGCTTCTTCTGAAACAACGCTCTTGGAAATAACTGGGCCTTTTGCATAAGGAGGCAAGTCGTGAAGATCAAGGATTAGGTTCTCTTCAATGCTGAAGGATCCAATAAGTCCATCTTCTTCCCGTGATTCTGGGACAAAGGCTATTCCTGAATGTAACGCCTCACGGACAGATGATTTGGTGATATCAACGCCATCAAGTGAGATAGAGCCATGCACGTGCTCTTGCAATCCCACGATGGCCTCCGCTAATTCGGATTGCCCATTTCCTTGTACTCCTGCGACTGCGAGTATTTCTCCAGTACGTAGTTCGAAAGAGACATCTTTAACAAGTGCGCGTCCTGTGTGATCTGAAATGCTGAGATTCTTCACATCGAGCATCACTTTGCCTAATTGCGGAGGATTCTTTTCAACATCGAGTGAGACCGGACGACCAACCATGAGAGATGCGAGTTCTTCCTGTGAAGCAGATGGGGATGCGGTTCCGACAACTTTGCCACGACGAATAATGGTGATCTTGTCAGCTGCTTCTTTCACCTCGCGAAGTTTGTGGGTGATAAAGACAATCGAGGTTCCAGTTGCCTTCAACTTCTTCATATTGCGCAGTAGCTCATCTGTTTCTTGGGGAGTCAGCACTGCAGTGGGTTCATCGAGAATCAGAACTTTTGCGTCATAAATCAGAGCGCGGATGATTTCAACCCGCTGTTGAAGTCCAACTGGAAGATTTTCTACGAGTGCGTCGGGATCAATATCAAAATTGAATTCTGCAGAGACTCTTAAAATTTCTTTTCTTGCGGCTTCAAGATCAAGTAGTCCTGGGCCTTTAGTTTTTTCGTGACCCAGGACGATATTTTCTGCAACGGTAAACACCGGAATCAGCATGAAGTGCTGATGAACCATGCCAATGCCAGCAGCGAGAGCATCTAAAGGTGAATTGATAGTGACAACTTTTCCATCAACGCTAATAGTTCCTTCATCGGGGGCGAGTAATCCATAGACAATATTCATCAGAGTTGATTTGCCAGCACCATTTTCGCCAAGGATTGCATGAATCTCACCATCACCTACTGCGAGGTCAATGGAATCGTTAGCTGTGAGTGACCCAAAGCGCTTAGTGATACCGCGCAATTCGAGTGACATGTGCGTAAATCTACTAGTTTTCGTGCACTTTAGAAAGCATGGGGAAAATAAAACTGGGCTAGCACCGAAGTGCTAGCCCAGTTTTGTAACTGATTGGTCAACTAATTACTTAGCTGAAACCTTTCCTTTACGGATATCGGCACCGAGCTTTGTAACTTCGGTACGTAGCGCTGTAGGAACCATACGGATCAAGTCATGGTAAGGAGCAAGGAAAGTTCCACCATTCTTGAGGTTACCGTTGTAACCTGTTGAAGAGAACTTTCCAGCAGCTTGATCAGCGATAACAGCCTGTACTGATGTTCCAACACCCTTGACTACGGATGTAAGAAGAACTTTTCGGTACTGCTTAGCTGCGACGAATCCATCTGTGTCAACCCAGATAACAACTGACTTCTTTGAAGTCATTGAGTTACCTGCTGTTGCTCCACCAAGTCCACCAGCAACTGGGAAGATTACATCTGCACCCTGCTGCTCGAAGTTCTTAGAAATCTGAAGTGCCTTAGCTGAATCTGAGAAGCCACCGACGAATGTTCCGTCCTTCTTAGCTATATCCCAACCAAGAACTGCGACTGACTTGCCCTTGGCCTTGTTGTAGTGCGCAACGCCCTTTGCAAATCCATCCATAAAAATTGTGACTGGTGGAATGTTAAGTCCGCCGTACGTTGCAACTTTGCCTGTCTTTGAAACGCCAGCTGCTACGTAACCAGCTTGGAAAGCTGATTCATTTGTTGAGAACTCAAGTGGCTTCAGGTTCTTAAACGTTGTTCCAGGGTAAACATCACCTTTTGGACCGTGGTCCTGTCCATCTTGATCAACGATTGCGAAGTTCACTGTTGGGTTGGCTTTTGCTCCTTCAACGATTGCACCGTTGATGAGGAATCCAACACCAATAATAATTGTGCACTTTTCGTCTACAAGCTTCTTGATGTTTGGTGCGTAATCAGCATCTGTAGCTGCAGAAAGATATTTAACTGTTACGTCCTTATTTGCCTTAGCTGCTGCTTGTGCGCCTGCCCAAGCTGATGCGTTAAATGACTTGTCGTCAACGCCGCCTGTATCAAGTGCTAAACATGCCTTTGTTGCAGCTGCGTTTGCAGCTGGCGCTGAAACGCCGAATGCGAGTGCTGCAGCAGCGAATACTGCTACAAACTTAAGTGTCTTCTTCAAGGTTCCTCCAAGGAATAATTGAGTGGTGCTTTAGAGGCGAGCCTAGTTGTTTACGCTGAAAAAGTTCAAAATACCCAATTGATTTCATCGGTGTGGCATGTAACAGTTTGGAAAACTCTCAAGTTCAAGTTGAGTGCTACGCGGGGATTTTCTCGGCGGAAGCTGCCGCGATGTTTATTGCCTCACTAATTCGCTGCAGTTCCGTGGATCGAATCGTGAATTCAATTCCCCCACCAGTAATGCCATAGCGTTTGCCGAATAGCCCCGCATCTAAATCGAGATAATCCAAAAATTGATCACCTTCAATTGATTTAGAGATGACGTCAATGATTGCTTTATCAACTCTCTTGACCACCGTAGCTACCAAGAATCTTTTTGTCTGATTTGTAACAGCCAAATATTGATCCGGCTCGACGGTAATAAGACCTACCTTCTTGCTGTTCTTCTTCATATTGTTTGTAACAATTACTTTGAAAACTTCAGCATTCGAACCCTGCGTGCTGAGATAGATAACATCAGCACCGGCTGAAATTACTTGACTTGCTGCGAGCGAATATGAACCTGAAACGTATTTCACAATTGGAATAACTTTCTTTTTGCTTGAAATAACTCCAGCCGCAAAACCATCTTTGAACAAATCTGCCTGATTTGTGTTGCCAATCATGGCTACCTTGCCTGTCTTCGAAATCTGAGCTGCACTGAATCCGGCGAGATAAGCACCTTGAGTTTCGGCGAAAATTACTGAGCTGACATTTACTGCAGTCACGCTGGCATCGTTAATGATTGCAAATTGCGTATCAGGAAATTCAAATGCAAGTGCTTGAAGGGCTGGACTGTACCCACCACCAACAGCAATGATGAGAGAGCAATTTTTGGCAATCAGACTACGGATTCTCTTCTCGCGATCAGCAGATGTTCCATCTGTTACTACTGCTTCAAGGTTGAAGTCCAAAGTCTTGCTTGCTTTTTCAAGCCCCGCTGCAGAGGCATCGTTAAAAGATTTATCTCCTCGGCCACCGATATCGTAGGCAATCCCAATCGTGACTGAATCCGCAGAACTTGTAGCTGGAGCAAGTACGCCGAGAACAAGCGCGAAGGCAAGAACGAGGCGGAGTTTCACTAGAGAACGACTCCCAAATTCTTATACGTGGATTCAAGAGTCTTACTAGCAACTGAGCGGGCTTTTTCAGAACCTTGATGCAAAATATCCAATAGGTGTTTTTCATCTTCAAGTAATTCAAGTGCTCGTGCCCGTATTGGCCGCAGGTACTCGACGACAACTTCAGCTACTGCACCTTTGAAGTCGCCGTAGCCTTTGCCTTCAAAATCTTTTTCAAGCGAATCAATACTCTGGCCAGAAAGCGCTGAATGTATTGTGAGAAGGTTGCTTATGCCCGGTTTCTCGGCGAGATTGAATCTAACTTCTTTGCCCGCATCCGTAACGGCACTCTTGATTTTCTTAAGATTTGCTTCAGGTGAATCCATAATCTCAATAACGCCAGCAACGGCTCCAGAAGATTTACTCATCTTGGCTGTTGGCTCTTGAATGTCATTAATCTTGGCAGCAGTTTTTAAAATATAGGCTTCAGGTAGTTGAAAAGTTTGGCCATAGCGAGAATTAAAGCGTCCGGCTAAATCTCGAGTGAGCTCTATATGCTGACGTTGATCTTCACCAACTGGGACAAAGTGCGCTTGATATAACAAAATATCGGCAGCTTGCAACATCGGATATGTAAACAACCCCACGCGTGAAGAATCTGCGCCACTCTTAGAAGATTTATCTTTGAACTGAGTCATTCGGCTCGCTTCACCAAAGCCAGTAAGGCATTCCATAATCCAACCAAGTTGGTTGTGCTGTGGAACTTGAGATTGCACAAAGAGCGTTGATTTCTCGGGCGAAATACCAAGTGCAATAAGTTGCGCGGCTGAAGCTAACGTCCGTTTACGCAAGAGCGCTGGATCAGTTTCAATTGTGAGAGCGTGCAGATCAACTATGCAATAAAAAGCATCATGGCCATCTTGGAGTTCCACCCATTGCTTTACCGCACCCAGATAATTACCAAGGTGGAAAGAATCGCTCGTAGGCTGAATTCCAGATAAGACGCGCTTCATGGGTGCAATTCTTGCATGCCTTAGTAGTTGCGCGAGATTAATAGACGGCCAGCGCGTTTGCCTTCCATATTCAACACAGTAATGCGAACGCCGTTGACTCCAACGATATCTTTCTCTACTGGAATGCGGCCCAAATAGTGCATAACAAAGCCACTTGCGGTCTCATAGGGACCTTCAGGTAAGTCGATTCCGGTCTCTTCGCTTAAATCTTCAAGTGAAATAAGGCCATCGACTTCAAAGTCACCGGTACGTGATTCTTGTGAAACTTCGGTTTCGTCATTGTCGTACTCATCTCGAATATCTCCGACAAGGGTTTCTACAAGGTCTTCAAGTGTCACAATTCCATCTGTTCCACCGTACTCGTCGAGCACAATAGCTAAATGTTGACGCTGTTTTCTCATCTCAGTAAGAGCAGGCAGAATCCCTTTAGTCCCAGGTAGGTACATAATGTTTCTTGCGAGTTCTTGAATCTTTGCATTTGAAGTCGCGAGACTTGAATCAAGTAAATCGCGTACATGGATAAATCCAATTACTTCATCGGATGATCCACGAACAACTGGGTAGCGAGAATGAGCCTTTTCAATTGCAAGAGCGATTGCTTTGCCAACGGTAAGAGATGCATCCATGAAGTCAACTTCTGTACGAGGCACCATAACTTCATGAACCTGCCGCTCGGAGGCATTGAAAACTTCCTCAACAATGTCGCGCTCTTCATCTGTCAAAGCAGCATGACCGGCTACAAGGTCGAGGAGTTCTTCTTCAGAAATTTGTGCACGTTGTTCCTTAGGGTCAATACCAATGAGTCTCAAAATTAAGTTCGTAGAGTGCGAAAGAATCCAAATAAAGGGACGGAAAAGATTTGTGAGGACTCCAATAACTCCGGCAGATGCGAGCGCAATTTGTTCATTTCGATATAGCGCAAGTCTTTTTGGTACAAGTTCACCAAAGACCAATGAGAAGTAGGCAATGATGATAGTCACGCCTATCAGGGATGTAGTTGATGCGCTGCTACTTGCTAGGCCTAAATCTTCAAGCCATGGAATTACATAGTCACCAAGTTTTTCTGCACCCAAAGCAGCAGAGAGAAAACCAGTGACTGTTACGCCAACCTGTAGCGCTGCAAGAAGTCTGTTTGGGTTGCCTACAAGTGCGGCAACGCGCTGGCCGGCTCTGCCTTTAGAAGCGAGTTGTTTGATCTGGCTCTCGCGAAGTGAGATGAGGGCAATTTCGGCCGCAACAAAAAGGCCGCCAAGAACTATGAGGGAAACGATTAAGGCAATTGCCGAGAAGAGGGAACCGCTGGGGTGGCTTTCCATGATGGGAGAAGTCTACCGAGTGGGACTTCACTTTCGCCTCTTCGTGACATAGCCTTGGCACCGCTGGTCAACCGGCCAGCACCTTAATCCTCGGATCGTCGGGCACGTACCTGCCCGGATAAGGAAAGTGTAAAAATGGCATCAGTCGTCTTCGAAAATGCATCACGCATTTATCCAGGAACAACAGTTCCTGCGGTAGATAAACTCAACCTCACTGTCGCAGATGGTGAGTTTCTTGTTCTCGTCGGACCTTCTGGGTGTGGAAAGTCAACATCTCTTCGCATGCTCGCTGGTCTTGAAGAAATCGACGGTGGTCGAATTCTTATTGGCGATCGCGACGTTACAAATGTCGCACCTAAAGATCGCGATATTGCGATGGTCTTCCAGTCTTACGCGCTCTATCCGCACATGTCAGTTGCAGAAAATATGGGCTTCGCACTAAAAATTGCTGGAGTTGATAAAGCTGAACGTGACAAGCGAGTTCGCGAAGCTGCAAAGCTGCTTGACCTAGAACCTTACTTAGAGCGTAAGCCAAAAGCTCTCTCTGGTGGACAACGGCAGCGCGTAGCAATGGGTCGCGCAATCGTTCGTGAACCTCAAGTGTTCTTAATGGATGAACCACTTTCAAACCTTGATGCGAAGTTGCGTGTAGCAACTCGTACACAGATTGCTGCTCTGCAGCGTCGTCTTGGAATCACCACCGTCTATGTAACGCACGACCAAGTTGAAGCTATGACTATGGGAGATCGCGTAGCTGTTCTCAAAGATGGTCTGCTTCAGCAAGTTGATACACCTCGTAATCTCTATGACAAGCCAAACAACGCTTTCGTTGCAGGCTTTATTGGTTCGCCAGCGATGAACTTGCTGGTTGCACCAGTTTCTGGCGGAAAAGCACATCTTGGTAATCTTGATATTGATGTTCCGGCTTCCGCTGGATCTTCAGTAACTGTCGGAATTCGCCCAGAGGGCTGGGTCCCTGCAGAAAAGGGCTTCCAAGTAAATGTTGAAGTTGTCGAAGAACTTGGTTCCGATGCATTTGTCTATGGTCGTCCGGCGGATACAAACATTAAGTTTGCGAATGTGGTCGATGAGGGCGCTCAGGTAATTGTTCGCTGGGATCCAAAGAACCCACCTAAATCTGGTCAAACAGTAACTGTTGCAAATCTTCCAGGCACAGTGCACTTATTCGACTCTTCAACTGGAGTCCGAATTAACTAGCTCTGTTAAAAAGCCCGTCACAGTTTTCTGTGGCGGGCTTTTTTTATTTGAGGCTGCTATTGCTCGCAATCAAATGTGCCACGAAGTACGTGAATCTTTCCTGCGCCAAACTTTCTCCACTTGTCGGTATGCACTGCAGCAGTATTTTCATCGATTCCAAGGAGAGTTGACTCTGAATCAGATTGCATAATGAACGATGCAACACGATCAGGTAACCAACCAAGCATTTTGTCGTAGTGTGGAATGACTTCAATATCTGGAAGTAAACCTAAACCTGGACTGTGATGTGATTTACGTATCCCCATTATTGTCCCGCCAAACGCCATCGCACCTGCAGAACATCCGGCTATAGAAGTTCCGGTGCGCCATTGCTTCACGATTTCATCCCATAAAGGTGAACCGCTGAAAATCTCTGCGACTCTATGTGGGTCTCCCCCTGAAAAATAAATAAGTCCGGCATTCTTCACGAGCTCAACATGGTGATCAGTAAACGCATCTTCGCCTTCATGAATGGGTAGATAAACACATTTGCTGCCAATTCGATCAGCTTGGGCTTGACCTAGACGCTTCCATTTTTCTCGACTTGAGTCGCCTTCGTGCGATGAAGCCGTCGGAATTTGTATATACGTATTGTCTTTACCCAGGGAAATAGCACGATGCAGCAGCTGAGTTTCCAGCTCCTGCATCGCGAGTGAATATTCGCCAGAGCCAACAAGTGCAATTGCACCAGCGCTCTGATTCATAAACTATTTAAGCCATTGCTTTCTTAAGATTTTCATCAATTGAATTTAAGAACTC